>CAZFRK010000154.1:0-7380 GCA_964521375.1 uncultured Rhodobacterales bacterium | reverse complement strand
AGCGGCTGTCGCCCAGGCGGTCGTGGCGGGCGTCGCGTTCGGCCAGCTTCTGCTCGACGAAGGTGACGCCGGTTCCGGCCACCACCTCGGCCTGATAGCGGTGCCGGAACTCGGTGGCCAGGGCCTGATCGCCCCACAGCCAGCGGGCCTCCAGAAGGGCGGTGCAGATGGTGATGTCCTGCTTGGCCAGGCGCACGCATTCGTCGATGGACCGGGTGGCGTGGCCGACCTTCAGCCCCATGTCCCACAGGACGTAGAGCATGTATTCCACCACCTGCTCGGAATAGGGCGTCGACTTGTAGGGCAGCAGGAACAGCAGGTCGATGTCGCTGAAGGGCGACAGTTCGCCCCGTCCGTAGCCGCCGACGGCGACCAGGGAGAGGTGTTCCCCCTTGGTGCGGACCTGCGGTTCGTAGACCTTGGTGGTCACGAAGTCATAGAGGGTGACGATCAACTGGTCGAGAAGGTAGCAGTTCTCCCGGACCGTCACCGCGCCGCTGACGCCGTCTTCCAGGCTGCGCCGCTTCACCTCGTCGAAACCGGCCTTCAGGGCGGCCTTCATCTCCCTCAGAAGGCCCCGGCGCTTCTCCTGCGGGGTGATGTCCCGGGCGGCGAGGTCTTCCAGGCGGATCACCAAATCCTTGCGGTCGATGATTTCACGCGGCTTGCGGACGGATTTCAAAGGGCGGCTCCGGGTCGCTGGGATTCGTCCCGCCCATCATAGGCATCCCAACACGGTTTCGATAGAGGGCCGGCGACCTGTCGGGGCCGTGGGCGGCCCGGGACCATCGTATCCGGGAACCGTCGTGTCCGGGAGGCCGCCGTCTCAGGGGCCGTTGCCTTCGCGGGCCAGCAGGCCCAGGCAATCGACCGGCGGCATGGCCGCGCCGTCGAGGTCGCGGCTGTCCAGGTGACTGGCGCGCAGGCCGCCCGCCTGCCCCGGCGGATAGAACACGATGTCGATGACGCAGGCGCCCCCGGCGTACTGCCACACCTCGGCGGGCGGTTCGCGCCGGGTCAGGGTCGGGGCGCCGAGCAGGGCGCGCACCGTCGTCGGCGTCTTGCCCGCGATGTCCGAGGGCTTGGGCGCCTCGACCGGTCCGGTCCGGCTCTGGCGGTGGGGCGGGAAGGGGCCGCCGGGGTCCTGGGTGTCGACCGGCGGGGCACCGCCGCAGGAGGCCACCGCCGTCGTCACCGCCGCCAGAACAATTCGCGCGACCCAGACACCCGTTACCCGCATTCCAGACCCATCCCCGCCGTCCTACGTCCGCGCCTCGCCCGCCGGCTCCCCGGCGTCGTGCCGGGGGGGCTGATGATGGACGGTGGAGGACGCCTCGTCCAGGGAGTCTATGGTGCCGCTGATGCGGCCCCCGGCCTCGACTTCCAGCGCCGCGTAGCGGATGGTGCCGGTCACCCGGCCCGAGCGCGAGACGGTCAGCTTCTTGCGCACCGTCAGGTCGCCGTCGAAGGTGCCCGCGATGTCGGCGTGATCGACCACCGCCACGCCCTTGAAGGTGCCGCTGGGCGCCACCTCGATCATCACGGCGTCGCTCAGGTCGGTTTCCACCCGGCCTTCGACGACCAGCGTGTCGCAGGCCGAAATGGCGCCGGACAGTTCGATTTCACGCCCGACGAGTAGCTTCTTGTGCTCGGCCGAGGCCGCGCGACCGGGACGGGCGCCGCCGCCGGTCGGCTGGGCCGGGACGCGGCCCGGCGGGGTCGGGCGATAGGCTTCCGGTCGCGGCGGCAGGAAGGGCGCGCCGAGGGTCGAGGCGGGTTCCGGCGCGGACGGGGTGTTTTCCGGGGACGGTTGGGAGGTGGGGCGGTCGGACATGCGGGGGCGTCCTTTCCTGACGGTCGTGGTGGCGACGTGGTCGAAATGGTCGAAGCGGGGACGGGGCCGCGTCGGCCCCGTCGAACTCCGTAACCCCTCAATCGGGCGATCTTACGGCAGCGTCGCGGGCCGGTTGGCCGCCACCTTCTGGGCGACATGGACCATGGCGGCGGTCCCGAGGACGGCGGCGATGATGTTGACGAAGGGAATCGTCAACAGAAAGGCGGTCACGGCGCCGGTGGTCCAGATGCGAACCGTATGGCGCTTGCGCAAGGTGAAGACCTCGGTGGCGTTCATGCGGCGCAGCATCACCAACTCGAAATACTCGCGGCCCAGCAGATAGCCGTTGATGGCGTAATAGGCCACCTGGCCGATGACGGGGATCAGCAGGAACGGCAGCAGCACGAGGTTCAGCAGAATGGCGATGGCCGCGAAGCGCAGGGCCGACCACAGGGTCTCGCCGAGGCCCACCTCGCGCGGCGCCTCCAGGCGCGGATACCATTTATCCTCGACGGCGGCGGCGACCTCTTCCAGGAAGAACCCCAGGACGGCGGTGATGATGGCCGGGAACAGGAACAGCGCGACGATCGGCACGATGATGACCGACGTCCAGTCCAGGACGCTGTCCCACAGGGGCAGATCGCTCAGCACCTGGGTATCGAACATCAGCCAGGACAGCCCGGCGACGAGGATCGCGTAGACGAGAACGGTCGCCGCCAGGGAGATCCACAGAACGCGGCGCACGCGCGGGTCGCCCAACTGACCGAAGGCGCGGGAAAAGGCGGTGAACATGGACGGCGGGCTCCTGTCGCGACGGAAACGGACGGCAGGGTAACGGCGGTCGCCGCGCGGGGGAAGCCCCGAGACGTCCTCGGGCGCGGAGGCCGTCTATTCGGCGGCGGTCTCGACCTCCTCGGCGGCGATCTCGGCGCGGATGCGCATCAGGGCCTCGCCGAGCAGGTTCTGACCGTTGCCCCGGCAGATGCCCCAATAGTCGTCGCCGAAGACGTTGCGGTTGACCAGGGGGCGCCGTCCGGTGGCCAGGAGGCGGCGGCGCAGGGCGGGAATGGCGAACTTCTCGCGCAGCAGGCCGTCCATGATGGCGTGGCGGATGTCGTTCCAGTCGCCGCGCAGGGGAACGTGCATGCCCCGCATCTTGGCTTCGTCCGGGCCACAGTCGCGGAGCAGCGCGCGGGCGCGCAGGTCCTTGGTCTTGGACGCCTGGAAGGCGTTCTCCACGGTGATGTAGAGGGCGCCTTCGAACTCCACCGGCGAGGGATAGAAGTTGGACAGCCAGCCGTACTCTCCGGCGAAATCGTCGATGGGGGCGGAACCCTGGTCGGCAATGGTCATGGGGGTCAAGTCTCCTGGACGGTTTCGACCCGGCGCAGAACCTCGTCCAGGGCGCGGCTCAGGCGTTCCAGATCGGCGGGTTCGGACAGTCGGTGGTCGCCGTCCTTGATGAAGGTGGCCTCGACGTCCCGGCTTCGCAGCCGATCCATCAGGGTCAGGGACCGCCGCCAGGGCACGGCCTCGTCGTTCTGGCCGTGCAGGATGCGCACCGGCACGGTCAGGTCGATGGGGTCGCGCAGCAGCAGGTTGCGCCGCCCGTCGTCGAACAGGCGCTTGGAATAGACATAGGGCGCGTCGCTGTAGGGATTGGGCATTTCCACCCGGCCTTCGCGCAGCACGGTTTCCTGTTGCTCGGCGGTCAGGCTGGGCCAGCTCAGGTCTTCGGTGAAGTCGGGCGCCGGGGCTATGCCGACCAGACCGGCCACGCGCTCGGGCCGGGCCAGGGCGGCCAGAAGCATCAGCCAGCCGCCGCAGGATGAGCCGACCAGCACCTGCGGCCCGTCCGTCAGAGAGTCGAGAACGGCGACCGTATCCTCGGCCCAGCGACCGACGCAGCCATCGGGGAAGGCGCCCGAGGACTTGCCGTGGCCGAACTGGTCGAAGCGCACGAAGGGGCGTCCCTGGGCGCGGCATTGGGCCTCCACGTGCAGGGCCTTGCCGCCGTCCATGTCGCTCATCAGGCCGTGGATGAAGACGACGCCGACTCCCCGGCCTTCGCTCCGGTGATAGGCAATGGACGTACCGTCGGGGCGTGATAGTATCCGCGCGCTGTCTTCAGGGGGCATTTCGGTGCTGAATCCTGATGGTCTCAATTGGACGAACGATCTCCGTGTCTGAAAACCCTAGCATTAAAGGGACTGTCGGCCCAAGGGGCCGTGCGCCGACAATCCTTCAGGTCCTGCCCCGTCTCGAAACCGGCGGCGTCGAGCGCGGCACGGTCGAGGTCGCCCAGGCGCTGACCGATGCCGGATGGCGCGCCGTGGTCGCCAGCGAGGGCGGGCGCATGGAGCGCGAGGTGACGCGGGCTGGGGCCGAGCACGTCAGCCTGCCGCTGGCGTCGAAGAACCCCCTGACCATCCGCCGCAACGGGCGGGCCTTGGAGGCGCTGATCCGCGACCGCGGCATCGATCTGGTGCACGCCCGCTCCCGTGCCCCCGCCTGGAGCGCCCTGCGGGCCGCGCGCGGCGCCGGGGTGCCCTTCGTCACCACCTTCCACGGCACCTACAACCTGGGGCTGATGGGGCTGAAGCGGCGCTACAACGCGGTCATGGCCATGGGCGACCGGGTGATCGCCATCTCGGAATTCATCAAGCGCCACATGATGTCCGAATACGCGACCCCGGCTGATCGCATCCGGGTCATCCATCGCGGCGTCGACCTGTCGCGCTTCGATGTCGAACGGATCTCCGCCGAACGCATCATCCAGCTCGCCCGGCGCTGGCGTCTGGCCGACGGCGACAACGTGGTCATGCTGCCGGGGCGCCTGACCCGCTGGAAGGGGCAGTTGCTGCTGATCGAGGCGGCGGCGATCCTGAAGGCGCGCGGCTTCGACCGTCCGTTCCGGGTGTTGCTGGTCGGCTCCGACCAAGGGCGCACCGCCTACCGCGAGGAAGTAGAGGCGGCCATCGACAAGGCGGGCCTGAAGGCCGTGGTCCAGATCGCCGACGACTGCGCCGACATGCCGGCGGCCTATATGCTGGCCGACGTGGTGGTCAGCGCCTCCACCGATCCGGAAGCCTTCGGTCGAGTCGCGGCGGAAGGGCAGGCCATGGGCCGTCCCGTCGTCGCCCCCGACCATGGGGCGGCGCCGGAGATCGTCCAGCACGGTCGCACCGGCTGGCTGTTCGGCGCCCTGCACGCCGAAGCCCTGGCCGATACCTTGCAAAAGGCCCTGACCCTGACCCAGGACGAGCGCGAGGCGCTGGCCCAGCGGGCCATCGCGCACGTGCGCGACCACTTCACCACCGCCCGCATGACCGACCGGACCCTGGACGTCTATCGGGAGCTGATCGGCTCGTGAGCGGTCCGGCGCGCATCCTGGTCATCAAGCTGTCGGCGCTGGGCGACATGGTCCAGGCGTTCGGCCCGTTCCAGGCCATCCGCCGCGCCCATCCCGAGGCTCACATAACCCTGCTGACGACCCGTCCCTACGCCGCCCTGGCGGAGGCGTCGGGCTGGTTCGACGCGGTGCGGATCGATCCCCGGCCCAAGGCGTGGCAGGTCAAGAAGCTGGTGGCCCTGCGCGACATGCTGCGCGCCGGTCGGTTCGACCGGGTCTACGACCTGCAAACCTCGGATCGCTCCTCGCGCTACCGTTCGCTGCTGGGCGACAAGCGGCGGGTGGAATGGTCGGGCATCGCCCCGGGCTGTTCCCATCCGCACGACAATCCCAGGCGCGATTCCCTGCACACCATCGAACGCCAGGCGGAGCAGTTGCGGATGGCCGGCATCCCCGAGGTGCCGCCGCCCGACCTGTCGTGGATGGACTCCGACATCTCGCGCTTCGCCCTGGAGGGCCCCTTCGTCCTGCTGGTGCCCGGCGGCGCCCCGCATCGCCCGGAAAAGCGCTGGCCCAGCACCCGCTACGGGCAGTTGGCGCGCTTCCTGGTCGCCGGAGGGCTGACGCCGGTGGTCATCGGCACGGCGACGGAAGCCGCCGAGGCCGACGCCGTGGCGGCGATCACCGCGCGCGCCGTCAATCTGGTCGGCAAGACCTCGCTGTTCGACATCGCCGCCCTGGCCCGCAAGGCGGCGGGCGCGGTCGGCAACGACACCGGGCCGATGCACCTCATCGCCGCCTCGGGGTGCCCCAGCGTGGTGCTCTACTCCCACGCCTCCGACCCGGCGCTGTGCGGCCAGCGCGGCCCATGCGTGGATATCCTGCGGCGCGAGGATCTGGCCGACCTGGAAGAGGAAGAGGTGGCCTGCGCCCTGGACGACCTGCGGCGGCGGCGCTATACATAAGGACTTCCGCAATCAATCGGATCGTGACCCGTGCCGATCATTCGTGCCCGTTCTGTTTCGCCTTCCGCCGCCCGTCCCGGTCCGGCGGCGCGGCGAACTATGGGCACGGGGCGGACGACGGCCTGACCGCGCCTGATCGGCGCTCGACCGTTCGTCGGGTTTCCTCCCCGTCGGAAAATCGCTTCGCGCCGCCGGACCCGGGCGGCTGAAATGGTTGCATGACCGCCGGTTCGCGATACTCTGCCGCCGGCGCGCACTTCAGAGAGATTCTTCCCATGGTAGCCATCACGCTTCCCGACGGCAGCGTCCGTCAGTTCGACGGCCCGGTGACGGGCGAAAAGCTTGCTTCGGACATCGGTCCGGGCCTGGCGAAGGCGGCCCTGGCGGTGACCGTCGACGGCCAGATGTGGGACCTGTCGCGCCCCATCGAAAAAGATTCCGCCGTTTCCATCCTGACGGCCAAGGAGCCCGAGGCCCTGGAACTGCTGCGCCACGACGCCGCGCACGTCATGGCCGAGGCGGTTCAGGAGCTGTGGCCGGAAACGCAGGTGACCATCGGCCCGGCCATCGAGAACGGCTTCTACTACGACTTCGCCCGCGCCGAGCCGTTCTCCACGGAAGACCTGGAGACGATCGAGGCCAAGATGCGCGAGATCGTCGAGCGCGACGAGGCCATCGTCCGCGAGGAATGGGACCGCGCCGAAGCCATCGCCCACTTCGAGGAGATCGGCGAGACGTACAAGGCCGAGATCATCCGCGACCTGCCGGAAAGCGAGACCATCACGGTCTATCGCCAGGGCGACTGGAAGGACCTCTGTCGCGGTCCGCACCTGCCGTCCACGGGCAAGCTGGGCAAGGCGTTCAAGTTGATGAAGGTGGCCGGGGCCTATTGGCGCGGCGACGCCCGCAACGAGATGCTCCAGCGTATCTACGGCACGGCCTGGGCCAACGAGAAGCAGCTCAAGGACCACCTCCACATGCTGGAGGAGGCCGAAAAGCGCGACCACCGCAAGCTGGGCCGCGAGATGGAGCTGTTCCATCTACAGGACGTGGCCCAGGGGTCGGTCTTCTGGCACCCCAAGGGCTGGTCGCTCTATCGGTCGCTCCAAGCCTATATGCGCGACCGCCTGGAAGCCGCCGACTACGTCGAGGTCAACACGCCGCAGTTGGTCGATCGTGTGCTCTGGGAGCGGTCCGGCCACTGGGAGAAGTTCCGCGAGAACATGTTC
>CAZFRK010000153.1:0-7394 GCA_964521375.1 uncultured Rhodobacterales bacterium | reverse complement strand
CGTCGGGCACGAAGGCTTCGTCGAGGACGATCTCGCCGGTGATGGAGGCCCGCAGGCTCATCTTGCCCTCGATCTTCGGGGTCGAGAACCCCTTGGTCCCGCGTTCGACCACGAAGCCCTTGATCTTGCCGTCGTGCGCGTCCGACTTGGCCCACACCACGGCCAGATCGGAAATCGGGCTGTTGGTGATCCACATCTTCTGGCCGGTCAGCAGATAGCCGCCGTCCACCTTCTTGGCCCGCGTCTTCATGCCGCCGGGGTCGGAGCCGTGATCGGGTTCGGTCAGGCCGAAGCAGCCGACCCAGTCTCCGGTCGCCAGCTTGGGCAGATACTTCTGCTTCTGCTCCTCGGTGCCGTAGCTGAAGATCGGATGCATGACCAAGGACGACTGCACGCTCATGGCCGAGCGATAGCCGGAATCGACGCGCTCGATCTCGCGCGAGATCAGGCCGTAGGCCACATGGTTGACGCCGGGGCCACCGTATTCCTCGGGGATGGTCGGGCCGAGAAGGCCCAGGGCGCCCATCTCGGTCATGATCTCGCGGTCGAAGCGTTCCTCGCGGCTGGCCGTCAGGACGCGCGGTTGCAGCTTTTCCTGGCAGTAGGCGCGGGCGCTGTCGCGGATCAGGCGCTCGTCCTCGTCAAGCTGGCTTTCGAACAGGAAAGGGTCGTCCCACTGAAAAGGCTGCACCGTCGGAACTCCTGAGAAGGATGCGAATTGCCGAGAGGATGCGCCTTGCGTCTGGTATAAGGCAAATAGCGATGTACGATTGTTGTCATCGTGATTGCTTATGGGTAAGCCATGGACCTGCGCCGCATCCGTTATTTCGTGGGCATCGTCGACCGCGGGTCCCTGACCGGCGCGGCGCGCGACATGCGCATCGCCCAACCGGCGCTCAGCCAGCACCTCAAGCGGTTGGAGGAAGAGATCGGCCAGCCGCTGCTGCTGCGGACCCGGCGCGGCGTGGTGCCGACGGAAAGCGGCCAGATGCTCTATGAGCGTGGCAAGGCCGTCCTGGCCCAGATGGAAACCCTGCGCGACGACCTGCGCCACGCCGAGGCGGAGCCGACGGGACCGGCCAGCATCGGCATTCCCACCTCGCTCGGCGCCCTGCTGTCGGTGCCGCTGGCTTCGGCCATCCGGCACGCCTACCCCAAGGTGCGCCTGCGCGTGGTCGAGGGCCTGTCCGGCCATATGGCGGAATGGCTGCGCGAGGGGCGCCTGGATCTGGCGCTGATCTTCGGCGAGTCCTTGACCGGGCTAGCCTGCCGCCCGGTGGCGACCGCGGACATTCGCCTCGTCATGGCCGGGGACGATCCGCTGCGCGACGCCTATGGCGGGGAGGGGCGGGACGACGCCGTGCCCTTCGCGCGGGTCGCCGACCTGCCGCTGATCCTGCCGGGCCGTCCCCACGGGGTGCGGGAAGAGGCCGAGGTGGTGGCCCGCCAATGCGGCCTGTCGCTGGACGTGGTCCTGGAGATGGACGCCCTGGAGAACATCAAGGCGCTGGTCGCCGACGGCCTGGGCTATACGGTCCTGTCGGCCCGCGTCGCCCACGGCGGCATGGACCGGGGGCTGGTGTCGCTGCCCATCCGCGATCCGGCGATCACCCGGACCATTCATCTGGCCCACGTCAGCGACCGCCCCCTGTCCAACGCCGCGCGGGCCGTGGAACGGACCCTGGTGGCGCAACTCGGGCCTTTGACCGATGGGACGAACTGGCGTGATCCGGACGGTGTTTCGTAGAAACGTTGATTCTAGGCCGAATAGATCGAAGAATATTCCAATGTGAACCGTTCCGGGACGCATCTTTGCATGCTCCTGCGAGCCGCTTCGCGATACCGTGAGACTGCGGCCACTCAGGCTCCCATGACCATCGGCAATGGAGGTTCAGCGTGCTCATCGGTGTTCCCACGGAAATCAAGACCCACGAATATCGCGTCGGCATGACCCCCGCCGCCGTGCGCGAGGCCGTCGCCCATGGCCATGAGGTCGTCGTTCAGGCCGGAGCCGGTGTCGGCTCCGGGTTCGAGGACGCGGCCTACATCGCCGCCGGCGCCACCACGGCCCCCGACGCCGCCGCCGTCTTCGCCGCCGCCGACATGATCGTCAAGGTGAAGGAGCCGCAGCCGGTCGAATGCCGCATGCTGCGCGAAGGGCAGGTGCTGTTCACCTACCTGCACCTGGCCCCGGACCCGGAACAGACCCGCCTGCTTCAGGAAAGCGGCTGCACGGCCATCGCCTATGAGACCGTGACCGACCGCAACGGTCGCCTGCCGCTGCTCGCCCCGATGTCGGAAATCGCCGGTCGCATGGCCGCCCAGGTCGGCGCGGCCGCCCTGGAGAAGGCCCATGGCGGTCGCGGTGTCCTGCTGGGCGGCGTGCCGGGCGTCGCCCCGGCCTCGGTCATGGTGCTGGGCGGTGGCGTGGTCGGCGTCAACGCCGCCCGCATGGCGCTGGGCATGGGCGCCGACGTGACCATCCTCGACACCTCCATCGACCGTCTGCGCCAGCTTGACGAACTGTTCGGCCCGCGCCTGAAGACCCGCATGGCGACCCTGGACGCCACCGAGGAACTGGCCGTCTCCTCCGATCTGGTGGTCGGCGCCGTGCTGATCCCCGGCGCCGCCGCGCCGAAGCTCATTCGTCGCGACCAGCTGTCGTCCATGCGTCCGGGCGCGGTGATGGTCGATGTCGCCATTGACCAGGGCGGTTGCTTCGAAACGTCGCGGGCGACCACGCATGATGCCCCGACCTACGAGGTCGACGGCGTCGTCCACTATTGTGTCGCCAACATGCCGGGCGCCGTGGCCCGGACTTCCACCCAGGCGCTGGGCAACGCCACCCTGCCGTTCACCATCGCGCTGGCCGACAAGGGCTGGAAGACGGCCTTGGCCGACGACGCGCACCTGCGCGCCGGGTTGAACGTCCACGCGGGCAAGATCACCTGCGCCGCCGTGGCCGAGGCCCTGGGCACCGACCATGTGGCCGCCGACTCGGTGGTCGCCGCCTAGAGCAAATCCCGAGCGGACGGACTCGTCCGCGACGACGTATTTGCTTAAATCTAAATCCCGAGCGGACGGCTCGTCCGCGCCGACGTATTTGCCTTAAAAGTAGTGGAGTGGAGTGAATTTCGCGACCACAGGGGGGCGAAAGTGGCTCCAGCGGCGAAAAAAGACCCCTCGGACCGCCGCACCGCGGTCCCGTGACACCCCCTAGGCGCCGCCTCGCCTTGGGGGTGTTCGCGTTTCTGGAAGCCAGCGTTTCTGCTGCATCGCGGCAAATGAACGGTGTTGACAGCGGCTCGCGATCCGCGCATTCCTGGTCCCAACGTCGGTTTGTCCGACAATCAGTCTATCGGCCTTTTCACCTTAGGGATTTTGGGTCCGCGACCGATGAGCAGCCCGCCGCCCTCCACGGACTCCGAACGCTTCGAGCGCATCAGCACGGCCCCGGCCTATCAGCTGGTGGCCGAGGCGATCGAGCGTGAGATCGTCAGCGGGCGCATCCGGCCCGGCGAGCCCATCGGCACCGAGGCCGATCTGGTCAAGCAGTTCGGGGTCAACCGCTCGACGGTGCGCGAAGGCATCCGCTGCCTGGAGCAATCCGGCCTCATCCGCCGCGAATCGAGCCGCCGTCTGGTCGCCGGACTGCCGCGCTACAACAAGCTGGCGACCCGCGTCAGCCGGGCCATGGTCCTGCATCAGGTCACCTTCGGCGAGCTGTACGAAGCCATCGACATGTTCGAATGCCGGGCCATCGAACTGGCCGTCGCGCATCGAAGCGACGAGGATTTGGCGGCCTTGACCGAGAACGTGGAGCGGTCGCGCGAGGCGCTGGGCGATTCGTCGCGCATGGCCGAACTGGATACCGAATTCCATGCCCTGATCGCCAAGGCGACCGGTAACCGCGTCCTTCAGTTGTCGCGGGAACCGGCGGGCCTGCTGATCTATCCCGCCACCCAGCCGATTTTCGAAGCCGTGCCCGAGGCCGCGCCGCGTCTGGTCGAGGCGCACGCGCGCCTGCTCGACGCCCTGCGCCGCCGCGACCTGACCGACGCGCGCGCCTGGATGCGCCGCCACGTGGCCGACTTCGCCAAGGGATTCCACCGCACCGGGCGCAGCCTGGACGCGCCGGTGGACCGCATCTCGTTCGACAGCATCTTCCAGACGCGGGGGAGCCCCTAGAAGAACGGGACCGACAGAACGGCAAAAAACGTCGAGACGCCATCCGTCAACAAACCGGCGCCGACGAGTCACCAGGGAGGAGACGTTGCCCCAGAAAGACCCGGTTCGTCTGGTCCGAGACGGCGCCATCGCGCGCGTGCGTTTCGACCGTCCGGACGCCTTGAACACCCTTGATGAAGCCAGCGCCGTCGCCTTCCGTGACGCCGCCTGGACCATCGCCGCCGCGACCGACGTGCGTTGCGTGGTGGTGGAGGGGGAGGGCCGCGCCTTCATGGCGGGCGGCGACATCGGCGCCATGTCCGCCGATCCGGCGCGCGCCGCCGAAATCGCCTCGGCCATCATCACGCCCCTGCATCAGGGACTGCTGGCCCTGCGCGACCAGGACGCCCCGGTCATCGGCGCGCTTCAGGGCGCCGTCGCCGGGGCCGGGCTGAGCATGGCCATGGGCTTCGACCTAGCCGTGGCGGCGGACACCGCGCGCTTCGTCTTCGCCTACACCGGCATCGGCACCTCTCCCGACGGCGGTGGCAGCTTCTTCCTGCCGCGTCTGGTCGGCCTGCGCCGGGCCATGGAGATCGCCCTCCTCGGCAAGCCCATCGACGCCGCCCAAGCCCTGGACCTGGGGCTGGTCAACCGGGTGGTGCCCGCCGCCGACCTGTCCGCCGAGGTCGACGCCCTGGCCGCCCGGCTGGCCGCCGGGCCGACCGCCGCCTTCGGCAAGGTACGGCGCCTCTACGAACAAAGCTTCGGCGCCACGCTGGTCGAGCAGTTGGAGGCCGAACGGGCCGCCTTCATGGCCTCCGCCCGCACCGACGACTTCATCGAAGGGTGCACCGCCTTCCGCGAAAAAAGGGAGCCGCGTTTCCATGGCCATTGATGTTTCACCGGGCGGCACCCCGGCCTCCGAGACCTTGTCGAAGGGTGTTCCGGCGCTCGACGTCGACACGGTGACGCTGTCCTTCGGCGGCCTGCGGGCGCTGAACGGCGTCACCTTCGAGGTGGCGGACGGCTCCGTGACCTCGGTCATCGGACCGAACGGCGCCGGAAAGACGTCGCTGTTCAACTCCATTTCCGGCTTCTACCGGGCCAATTCCGGCTCCATCCGCTTCTTCGGCGAGGCCATCGACGGCCTGCGGGCGCCGGAACGGGCCAAGCTGGGGCTGGCGCGGACCTTCCAGAACATCGCCCTGTTCCGGGGCATGACGGTCCTCGACAACATCAAGCTGGGCCGCCATTCGCACATGAAGACGGGCGTGCTCGACGCGCTCGCCTACTTCGGGCGCGCCAAGCGCGAGGAAATGGCCCTGCGCGAGGAGGTCGAGGAGAAAATCATCGACTTCCTGGAAATCGACCACATCCGCGACGCCCCCGTGGCGGCCCTGTCCTACGGTCTTCAGAAACGGGTCGAACTGGCCCGCGCGCTGGCCATGCGACCGCGCATCCTGATGCTCGACGAGCCGGTGGCGGGCATGAACCGCGAGGAAACCGAGGACATGGCCCGCTTCATCCTGGACGTTAAGGAGGAATGGGGCGTCACCATCCTGATGGTCGAGCACGACATGGGCATGGTGATGGACATCTCCGACCACGTCGTGGTGCTGAACTTCGGACAGGTCATCGCCCGCGGCCTGCCGCGCGAGGTGTCGTCCAATCCGGAAGTGATCGAGGCTTATCTGGGGTCCGGCGACATCACGGACCTGCGCGCCCGTGTGCAGTCCGGCAAGACCCGGCGGGAGGTGGCGTGATGGATTGGTTGTTCCTGACCGAAGTGTCGCTGGCCGGGATCGGCGCCGGTGGCCTCTACGCCCTGACGGGCCTCGCCTTCGTGCTGATCTACAAGGCGACGCGGGTGGTCAACCTGGCCATCGGCGAGATCCTGATGCTGGGCGGCTACGTCTTCTTCGGCTTCGCCGCCAGCCTCGCCATGCCCTTCTGGCTGGCCGCCATCCTGACCCTGATCGTCGCCGGGATCTTCGGCATGGGGGTGGAGCGGGCCTTGATCCGGCCCATGCTCGGCGAAAGCCCGATCAGCGTCTTCATGCTGACCATCGGCCTGGGCAGCATCCTGGTCGGCGTCGTCGAACTGATCTGGGGCGCCAACCCGCTACGCCTGCCCGAATATATGCCCAACACGCCGCTGTTCCTGGGCGAGGCTTACGTCTCGGCCAAGGTGGCGACCTCCTTCGCCGTGGCCGCCGTGGTCGTCGCCGCCTTCCTGGCCCTGTTCCGCTTCTGGCGCGGCGGCGTCGCCCTGCGGGCCACGGCGGGCGATCAGGCGGCGGCCTATTCCATGGGAATCAACGTGCCGCGCGTCTTCTCGCTGGCCTGGGCCATCGCCTGCGTCACGGCGGCGGGGGCCGGTATGCTGGTCGGCGCCATCGGCGGCATCTCCCCGACCATGGGCGTGTTCGGCCTGTCGGTGTTGGTGGTGGTCATCGTCGGCGGGCTGGACAGCGTCCTCGGCGCCCTGGTGGCGGGCCTCTTCATCGGCCTTCTGGAGGCCCTGGCCGGGGCCTATCTCGGCGGCGAGTTCAAGATGCTCGCCACATTCACGCTGCTGGTGGTGGTCCTGATGATCCGCCCCTACGGCCTGTTCGGAACCCATGAGATCGAGCGACTGTAGCCATGCGCATCGGAACCGCCAAGGAATCCTACGCCGCCGACGAGGCGCTGTTCGACACCAACGTCCAGCGGGGCTGGCTGGTCGCCTTCTTCGCCCTGATGGCCGTCTTCCCCTTCGTCGCCGGTCCTTATTGGGTCTATATGGCCTGTCTGGTCGCCATCAACGTGGCCTCGGCCACGGGGTTGAACATCCTGACCGGCTACACCGGCCTGGTCAGCCTGGGCCAGGCCGCCTTCATGGGCGTCGGCGCCTATACGGTGGCCTGGATGGAGATCACCCTGGGCACGCCGTTCCCGATCAACCTGATCGCCGGGGGCATCATGGCCGGTCTGGCGGGCATGGTGGTCGGCGTGCCGAGCCTGCGGGTGAAGGGGCTTTACCTCGCCATCGCCACCATCGCCGCCTCGGTCATCCTGCATTTCGTCTTCGCCAACTGGACCTCGGTCACGGGCGGCGTGTCGGGCCTGACCATGCCGCCCGCCAATCTGTTCGGGGTGACCCTGGACGAGCCTTCGGAGCTGTACTGGCTGATCCTGCCGGTGACGGTGCTGATGGTCTTCGGGGCGGCCAACCTGTTCCGCAC
>CAZFRK010000152.1:0-7406 GCA_964521375.1 uncultured Rhodobacterales bacterium | reverse complement strand
GCGCTCCGAGGGGAGAGCCAGAACGGCGCGCGGCGTTTTTTCCGCAGCCTGTTAGCGGAATCCCCGGAACTCGGTATCGCGCGTGTCGTAGAGGTGGGCGATCCGCGCCGCCATGCCTTGCGCCGACTTGTCGAAATAGTTTCGCGACAGGGCGGTGTTCGCCTCCTTCAAGGCGGCGTGAAACGCCTCGTCGCTCAGCTCGGTGAAATTGACGGCCAGCAGATCCGAATTGAGGTGCTTGCGTTCGTAGAAGTCCTCCGGCCCCTCCAGCTTGCCCAGGCGGATGGCCTCGTAGTAGAGCGGCGACCCCGGATAGGGCGTGACCGGGCGGATGGTGCGGAACTGCCCCTGATCGTCGTAGCGGATCAGGAACTCCACGCTCTTGCGCAGCGTCTCCAGGGTATCGCCGTCATTGCCGAAGATGATGTTCAGGCCGGGCGTCAGACCGGCGGCCAGGGTTTCCTCGACGCCGCGGATGATCTGATCGTAACGCAGCCCCTTCTTCATGGCCTTGAGGACGTCGTTGTCCACGGACTCGATGCCGTAGTTGACGAAGACGCAGCCCGCCCGCTTCATCAGGTCCAGGACCTCGGGCGTGGCGTAGTTCAGGCGCCCGTTGCACATCCATTTGAAGCGCATGCCCCGGCGCAGGATGGTTTCGCAGAACTCCATCGTCCGCGCCTTGGAGATCATCAGGAGATCGTCCGAGAAGTCGATGTAGTTGATGCGCCAATCGCTCTGCAAATAGGCCACTTCGTCCAGGATGTCGTCGGACGGCCGCGCCCGGTGCCCCGTGTCCATGCGGTAGCAGAAGGTGCACTTGAAGGTGCAGCCCCGGCCCGACAGCATGGACATGGTGAAGTCCGACGCCTCCGCCCGCGGCAGGCGGAGAAGGCGGTAATAGGGGATGTTGAACAGATCGTAGGCGGGCCAAGGAATGGAGGTGATGTCGGGGATCAGCGCCTCGCGCGGGTTCACCGTCACCCGCGCGCCGTCCCGAAAGGCGATGCCCGCCACCTCGGCCAACGGCGTCCGCTCTTGCAGGGCGCGCAGCAGATTCACCGCCACCGCCTCCCCTTCCCCCATGACGATGGCGTCGGCCTGGGTCTTGGACAGGAAAAACTCCGGCTCCGGGGTCGGGCCGTAGCCGCCCAGGACGAAGAACGGGCGCTCGCGGGAGCGATTGACCGCCTCCGACAGGCGGAGGAGCCGCCGATACTGGTAGTATCCGGCGATCACCCCGATCCCCACGACATCGAAGTCGTTGGCGTCGATGAAGGCGGTCAGGTCTTCGTCGGGGTAGTGGTGAACGTCTTGTTCCCACAGGGTGATCCTGTGTCCCTCCCGGCGCAGCGCCGCCGCCACGTAGGCGGCCCCTTGCGGGAAGTAATTCACGTAAGAATCGTTGTCGTAGATAACGAGACAGACATGCAAACCCATGGTCGCGGTCTCCCGTTTTCGCCGCTTGCGTGATTATCCCAGGTCCGGGTCGGGGGCGCGCTCGGCGATCGCGACCAGGGTATCGGTCCCATCCACCTTCTGAAGGGCGGCTTCATAGGCCTGAACCAGCATATCCGTATCGAGCGTACTCAAAAGACCCTTATGCCCCCCCGGTGTCCCCTTGGACAACCATTGCAGATGGTTCGACAAGGGGTACCGCTGGCGTCCCTCGATCACCACGGGGGAGAAGCCCGCCGCCGTCAGCAGACGGTCCAGGGACTCCCGCGTGTGCAGGATCAGGTGCTGGGACCACAGGGTGAAGGCGCGGAAAGGCGCGCAGTCCAGCCCCGCCAGCAGAAGGTCGCGGGCATGCGGCACCTCGACCACCATCAGCCCCCCGACGCGCAGGGCCGCGTGGGCCTCGCGCAGGACCGCCAGGGGGTCGGGCATATGCTCCAGGGAGTGGAAGGCGAAGACGGTGTCCAGGCCGCCCGCCGCCGCCACCTCCGACAGCCGGCGGCCGCAGGGGATGCCGTCGGCGGTCAGGGCGCGGCGCGGCGCCTCTTCCAACTCCACCGCGCCGACCGAGGCCGCGACGCCGCGAATCGCGCGGACGAAGGCCCCGGCGCCGCACCCCAGGTCGCGGACCGCCCGCCCCGCGTAATGGCGCCGATAGTCGGCGACCCGGCGGGCGGTGTCGGCGGCGTCCTCGTAGGTCGGCGCCTCGAACAGCGCCGTCTCCTCGACGCGATAGGCGCCGCTCTCGTAGACGGCGTCGCCGACGTAATGGTCGTCGATGTAGATCACGCCCGACCGCCGGTCCCGCCAGACGGTCAGCGGATCGCGGTCCCGCGTCCGCTCGGCGAAGACCTCGCGCGTTTCCTCGGAGGTCAGGCCCAATCCGGCGAGCGTCTGGAAGATCGTCCCCATGGCCGCGCCCCGCCTCAGGGCGTCCCGGTGGGCGCCGCCGTCGGCGCCGCGCCGTCTGGCGCCCGCGCGTCCTCCCGGCCCTGGCCCCGAGCCTGTCCGGCGGGCAGGCCCAGGTAGCCGCAGAGCTTCTTCTGGTCGCAGCGTTCGGCGCATTTGTGGCCGGGCGGGAAGGTCCCCGTCACGTGCCAATGCCGCAGATCCTTGTAGGGCTGGCCGTTCCAGATCTCCATCAGGCTCTGGTCGCGCACGTTGCCGAGCACCATCTCCGTGTCGTAGTCCTGGGTGCAGGGCACCACCGACCCGTCGGCCATGACGGTCAGGGACGACCAGGGATATTCGCAGTACTGGCTTTCGTAGTGGGATCGGTTGGCGCCGATGGCCTGCTCCTCGAAATACCAGCGATTGTCCTGACTCTTGACGTAGGCGAAGACGTCCTTGTCCTTCCACAGGTCCAGGAACTGGGCGTGCATGGCGCGCGCCTCGGCGTCGTCCGACAGGGCGATCATGGTCGGCACGATCAGGGTCCGGTGCCCTTCCCGCGCCTTCATCTCCAGGATATCCAGGATGGTCTCGTAGGCCTGGGTGAAGTTGTTCTTCTTGCCGCGGATCTTCTTTTGCAGCTCGTCGTTCAGCCCATCCAGGGAGAACTTGAGAACCGTCAGCCCGGCCTTCATGACGTCGCGGCAACGATCCACGGTCATATTGGCGGGCACGCAGGAGAAATAGGTCGGAATGCCGCGCTTGGCGCAGGCCTCGACGCGCTGGACGATGCGCTTGTCCAGCAGCGGCTCGCCATAGCCGTGGAGGATGAGGCAGCGCGAGACGACATGGAAATAGAAGGCGTTCTCGTCCGGGCGGTCGAAATGGACGTTGAACTGGTCACGCGCGAAGGCCCAGAACGCCTCCAGGTCGGTGGCCGCCCAGGGGGTGATCTGGTCGATCACCGTCTCGAACAGGCCGTCGTCGATCCAGATGTTCTTGCGCGTCATCAGGGTCGTGCGCGGACACATGACGCAGGTCATGTTGCAGTAGTTGGTGGTCTCGACGTTGAAAACGCGTGGCGTCGCGGCGTCGCGCAGGGCTTCCAGGCGCGCCTCCACCTCCGGCGCGTCCTCGGGGCCGAAGTCCCCGGCGACCACCCGCCGCTTCAAGGGGTCGACGGTCTCTAGGAACTTGATGTCGAACATGGCATCGATCCGGCGACAGCGGCAGGGACCTCCCGGAATGCCAGAAGGCCGTTAAGAAATCGTTGCATCTCCCGCGCGCGGCGGGCCACCGTCACGCATCGCCCGCCCGTGGCGGACTGTCGTCACGCATCGCCCGCCCGTGGCGGGCCGTCGTCACACATCGTCCCCGTAATGGCGCAGGGTCTTGACCAGGGCGTCGATCTGCCTCGCCCGCTCGTCGGCGTCGCGCTGGTTGGTGGTGAACTGCATCAGGCGCTTTTGCAGCTTCTCCGTCACCGGCAGATGGGCCCCGGCCATGGACGTCTCGGCGAAGGCCGGTTCGTGGTGGATGGGCTTCCAGGCGGCATAGATGCCGTCGCCGCCGTTGGCCATGAAGGTCTTGCGGAAATCCTGCCAGGCGATGCCGTGATCGACGCCGTCGAAGCGGGCGGCGAAGGTGTAATAGCTGTTCACCGCGCCGTCCGGCGTCTTCTGCGGGCGCAGGAGCCGCGACGTGGCGAGGGCCGACCGGAAGGCCTCGCCCATGGCGATACGCAGGTCGACGAAATGGCGCATGCGTTCGGTCTGGGCCAAGGCCACGGCGGCGGGCAGGCCGCCCATGCGGTAGTTGTAGGCCACCCGGTCGTGCCGCGCCCACTCGGGATCCTGAAGCTTGTCGCGGTCCACCCGCACGCGGCCCGATCCGGCCTTGAGGTTACGGAATCCCAGGCCGCCGAACTTGCGGATGGCCTCGGCCAGGGTGGCGTCGTCGCAGCCGACCATGCCCCCCTCGCCCGAGGACAGATGCTTGGAATTCTCGTAGGACCAGGACCCGGCGTCGCCGATGGTGCCGCCGACGCGTCCGTGGACATCGGTGCCCAGGAAGCATTCCGCGCAGTCCTCCAGCACCTTCAGGCCGTGGGCGCGGGCCGTCTCCATCAGGGCGTCCATGTCGCAGACCTGACCGTAGAGGTGGACCGCCATGATCGCCTTGGCGCGCGGCGTGACGCGGGCGGCGACGTCGCGCGGGTCCATCAGGAAGCTGTCCCAATCGACGTCGCACAGCACCACCTCGGCCCCCGCGTGCAGCGGCGTGAAGCCGCACATGGCCGGGGACAGGGCGGGAACGATCACCTCGTCCCCCGGTCCGACGCCGAAGGCTTCCAGGACGGCATGCAGGGTCGACGTGCCGGAATTGAAGCTGATCGCGTAATCGACGCCCATGGTCCGGGCGAACAGCGTTTCCAGACGCTCGTTCATGGAGCCGTCGGCGCCGGCGGTGAAGCCGTCGTTGAGGACCTCCTCGACATACGCCAGTTCGTTGCCGGTGAAGCGCCAGCCGGGGCCTTTGGGATCGACGGTCATGCGTCCTCGATGCGTTTGTTGAAGGCGGTTTGATTGGCCACGTATTCGGCCTGACGCGCCCAGTTCAGGCGCCACAGGCCGTCGTCCAGCGCCCGGCGGACGATCTCCGGTCCCGGCGCGTCGATGGGCAGGCGGGCGTAAAGCGCCCGGAAGAAGGCGGCGTCGTCGTCATAGTCCAGCGTCAGGCGGACGGTGGCGTCGCGCTCGCCCGGCTCCAGGTCCGGTTCGGCGACGCGCAATCCGGCGCGGCGGATGAAGACGTCGATGACGTCGGTGTCCTGCTCCGGGTCCGGCGCCTGGGCGGCCAAGCGCGCCAGGGCGTCGCGCGTATAGGCGGCGGTGAAAAGGCCGCAGACGATGGCGTCGGGCGCCCGCCAGGCGTCCACCGTCCCGTCGCCCGCGGCCATGGCGGCCAGGACCCGGCGCCCGATGGCGTAGTCGAAGGCCAGATCGTCGCCGTCGACCATCAGGACATGGTCGATACCGAAGGCTTCGGCGCTATCGTGCCAGCGGCGCAGCTTGTTCTTCAGACGACCGCGAAACACCTGAACGCCCTCGGCCTCGGCCAGGGCGGCGACGGGGTCGTCACCGGGATCGGTGCTGGTGGCGACGATCACGGGCACCCCGGTCAGGGCGGCCCGGCGAAGGACGATCTGCAAGGCCGTCAGTTCGCCCGCGATGGGCAACAGGCACTTTCCCGGCAATCGCGACGAACTGGCGCGCACCGTGACGAAGGCAGCCGCGGCCATCATCCACTCCCATCCGTTGGTCGGCGGATCCTATCCCGACCGCCTTGTCCGACCAAGAGGAAAGCGGGGCGACCGGAGCGACCGAATTGACGGAGCGGATTGTGCATCCCCATGCATTCTCTTAACCTTTCGAGGCTATAAGGGGTCCAGACGAGGCGTCACGGCGGGGGAGACATCGCATGTTCATCGAGCGCAACGTTCTTCGCTATTGCGTTCTGGACGAGGAAACCATCGCCAACGCCCTGCGCAAGATCAACGACAACGCCAGTCATCTGGTCTTCACGGTCACGGGCAACCAGCAGCTCGAAGGCATCCTGACCGACGGCGACCTGCGGCGGTGGATGATCGACCAGACCACCATCGACCTGGACCAGCCGGTCCGCCAGGCGTCGAAGAAGAAGGTGGTCAAGGCGGGTATCGACGACGCGCCGGAAATCATCGCCAGCCTGTTCGGAGAGGGGATCGACATGGTCCCCCTTCTGGACGATTACGGCCATCTGGTCGCCATCGCCATGCGGCAGGTTCCCGGCCTGTCCATCGGCGGCCACGACATCGGCCCGGCGGCCCCGGCCCTGGTCATCGCCGAGATCGGCAACAACCACAACGGCAGCGTCGCCCTGGCCAAGGAACTGGTCGACCTGGCCGTCGAGGCGGGGGCCGACTGCGCCAAGTTCCAGATGCGCGACATCGGCAGCCTGTACCGCAATTCCGGAACCCCCGGCGAGGCGCGCGAGGACTTGGGCACCGAATACACCCTGGACCTTCTGGAACGCTTCAACCTGACGCCGGACCAGATGTTCGAGGTCTTCGACCATTGCCGGGCGCGCGGCGTCCTGCCGCTGTGCACGCCCTGGGACCCGGAGAGCGTGCGCCTGTTGGACGGCTACGGCGTCGCCGCCTTCAAGGTCGCCTCCGCCGACCTGACCAACCACGACCTTCTGACCCGCATCGCCGCCACCAACAAGCCGCTCATCATGTCCACCGGCATGGCGCGCGAGGAAGAGGTCGCCGAAAGCGTCCGCCTGCTCAAGCGCCTGGGCGCCAATTTCGGGCTTCTGCACACCAATTCGACCTATCCGGCGCCGTTCAAGGACATCAACCTCGCCTACATGAAGCGGCTGGCCCGCCTGCACGGCGTCCCGGTCGGCTATTCGGGGCATGAACGCGGCTTCAGCGTCGTCCTGGCGGCCATCGCCATGGGCGCCAAGATCATCGAGAAGCACTTCACCCTGGACCGCACCATGGAGGGCAACGACCACAAGGTCAGCCTGCTGCCCGGCGAATTCCGCCAGATGGTGACGGCCATCCGTCAGGTCGAGGAAGCCGTGGGCGCCGAAGGGCCGCGGGTCCTGACCCAGGGCGAGATGATCAACCGCGAGGCCCTGGCCAAGAGCCTGGTCGCCGCCCGCGCCGTCCGCCAGGGCGAAACGATCACCGCCGACATGATCGAGATCAAGAGCCCCGGCCGCGGCTTGCAGCCCAACCGCCGCCAGGAACTGATCGGTCGCCCGGCGCGGCGCGACATCGCCCCCCACGATTTCTTCTATCCCGGCGACGTGGAAGACGGCGTGGTCGAGCCGCGTCCCTTCCGCTTCCGCCGTCCCTGGGGCGTGCCGGTCCGCTATCACGACACGGCGGCCATCGTCTCGGTCACCAATCCGGACTTCGTGGAGTACCACTTCAGCTACAAGGACATCGAGATCCGGCCCGACAGCCAGTTCGACGGCGTCCTGCCGCTGTCCTACACGGTCCACTG
>CAZFRK010000151.1:0-7486 GCA_964521375.1 uncultured Rhodobacterales bacterium | reverse complement strand
CCCAGGGCGGCGGCGACGCGCCGGGTCGCCTCGGCGACGCCGTCATAGCTGTCGGTCATGGGCAACCGCACCACGGAGACGCCGAAGCGTTCCAGGAGCGCGGCGGTCTGATGATCGGTCCAGGCGTTGGTGACGACCACCTGGGTCCCGGCATCCAGATAGACTTCGGCGCTGGGACGCAGGACCGGATGGCGGCGCGCCTCCTCGGCCATCAGGGACAGCCAGTCATTCCGCGCGTCCGGCGACACCCCGGCGATCTGCTCCGGCGCGGCCAGGGCCAGGACATATTGGTCGGCGCAGACGGAGGCCGAGGCGACGCGCGGCGGACCGCCCGGCCCCGCCGCGCCGGAGGCCCGGGCGACAGCAACGAGCAGGCCGAAGGCGAGGAAGACGGTCACGGCGACCGTCAACCCCACCCCCCAAGGACGGGTCCGCGCCATCAATGACCGCCACAGGGAAAGCCGTGCGCGGTCCGGTCCCTGGGATCGGGATCGTTGCCCAGAAGCCGCTTCTGAAGCGTGTCCCACAGGGTCAGCTTCGACCAGTCCGGCTCCTTCAGAACCCGATCGTTGGGACCGAGGAAGGGATTGGGCAGGAAAACCGTCAGCTGATTTTCGTCCCGTCCGTTGAACAGCCGCACCTGCCAACTGCGCGGACTGTCGTCGGTATTGAGGACGCGCACCAGCTCGGCCCGTCGGGTGCGCCGCCACGCCGCCACGTCGGGCGGCGTGGGATGACGCTTGGTTCCCTTGTTGGCGCCGACGCAGACGTGAAAATGCCAGGCCCCGAAGTCGACCGTCAGGTAGCCGTCCAGAAGGCCGACCTTTCGGGGAGCGTTGGGCGCGTGAATCTCGAACACCGCGCCCTGAATCAGGGTGCCGAAGACGATCTCCCGCCACCAGGTTTCGAAAAGGTCCTTCAAGAGATCGAAAAGGAACGTTTCGTCGGTGGGCAGGGCGAAGACCTCGACCCGCCCGGTGCCCGGTTCGTCGATGATGGAGGCCGTGACCATTCCGTATCTCCCTAATAGCGCAGCCGAACGCCGACATAGGCGGCGCGGCCCGCCGTGCCGTAGGTGTCGACCTCCTGGTACTGCTGATCGAACAGGTTCTCGACGCGCCCGAAGACCTCGGCGCCCTCGGTCACGTCATAGGCGGCGGTGGCGTCGAAGACGGCGTAGCCCCCCAGATGCCGTCCGGTCGCGCTGTCGTAGTTATGCGCCGCGGCGGTCATGGTCAGGCCGGTCCGCAGGTCGTCCATCGGCGTCCAATCCAGGCCTAGGCTCCCCTCGTGCTTGGGACGGCGGGCGAGGATCTGTCCCGTCTGACCGTTTCGGCTTTCCGTATAGGTGTAGGTCGCCGTGGTCGAGAGCGTCTCCAGAAGGTCGGCGGAGACCGAGGCCTCAAGCCCGAACGCCCGGGTCGAGGCGATGTTCTGGTACCCCGTCGCCTGCCACTGGATCAGGTTCTTGGTGTCATTGCGGAAGAAGGTCAGGTCGGCGACCACGCGATCCCGCCAAAACGTTTGCTCGACGCCGACATCCCAGCCCCGGCTACGCTCCGGCTCCAGGGTGGGGTTGCCCCAGGTCGCGGCATAAAGCTCGAACAGGCTGGGCGCGCGGAAGCCGGTGCCCCAACTGGTGTGCAGGCGGGTCGCCGTGGCGTCGATGAAGTAGGCCGCCGTGGCCCGGTAGGTGTCATGGGTCCCCGCCGCCTCGTGATTGTCCAGGCGTCCGCCGACCGTCAGGAAGAGGGTCTCGTCCAGCCACGCCGTCTGGAGATCGGCGTACCCGGCGCGGGCCTGAACCGACGTCTTGATGCCGCCGCTGGTCTCGGCGGCCTCGCGCTCCTGCTCGAAACCGGCGATGACGGTGACGTTTTCCAGTCCCGTCCAGGTGCCCTGATAGTCGAGCTTGTCCTTCTTGCCGTCGAAGAAACTCGTCTGATCCTTGCCGACGTAGATATCCCGGTTGGTCTTGGCCAGCGACGCCCCGACGACGTGCCGCAAGTCGCCGCCCAGGCTGTCGATCGTCGCCGTCAGACGCCCGGAGCGTTCGCGCTGGTCCATAGTGTCGTCGCGATCGACCGCCATGCCGCCGGCCCAGGTGTCGTATTCGACCTTGCCGTCCATCACCCGCACGGTGGCGTCCAGGCTCAGCCAATCGGTCACCCGGCCACCGACCGCCCCATTGAAGCGGCGGTTCTCATAGCCGTCCTTTTCCAGATTGCCGTTCCGCTCCTCGGCCGCCGAATAGCCGCCGATCTCGTCGTAGGCGACGGCGGCGGAATAGTGGACGCCCTCGGTCGACCCGGAGAGGCCCGCCCGACCCCGGTAGCTATCGAAGCTACCGACCTCGGCCATGGCGGTCACGGTCGGCGCGCCGCGCCCCTGCCGCGTGATGACGTTGATCACGCCGCCGATGGCGTCGGCGCCGTACAGGGTGCTTTGCGGACCGCGGACGATCTCGATGCGCTCGATGTCGCTGACCAGAAGATGGCCGAAGTCGTAGCTTGGCTGGCCGCGCGATGGGTCGGAAACCTCCACCCCGTCGATCAGCAGCAGGGTGTGATAGCTCTCCATGCCACGCACGCGCACGGCGGTGTCGCGCCCGGGACCGCCGGTCTGGCTGACGGCCAGGCCGGGAACCGTGCGCAAGGCGTCCTGCACCTCGCGGATCTGCTTGCGCTCCAGCTCTTCGCGGTCGATGACGGTGACCGAACTGCCCAAAGCGGCGGTCGGCATGGGAACACGGTTGGCGGTGACGACCACGTCACCGGCCAGGGCCTGGGAAGACAGAACGATGGACGAAACCAAGACGGCCAGGGAGACCGCGGACAGACGAGGCATGGGCCTGTTGCTCCGACGCCGGCGCGGAAGACTTCCGCGCCCAGGTTGAACACAGGCGTCTCAGCCGACGGCGCGCCACGCCCGGCAGGGGCATGACCCGAACATCCGCTTCCACGACAGATCAGGGAAAGGACCCGACAAGCCATGGCGACGCCCAACTGTGGCGCGTCACCGCAACGGCTTGTCCGCACCCTTGGCACACCCCGACCAAAGGTATGGTGACGCTGTCGATGGCAGGTCTCCTGGCTCACGGTTCATCGGACCGAACCGCCTTCCCGGCGCCTCGCGGCACCAGTGGCATCGGGTTCGGCCCTCACCGTTCACAGTTGCGGGGACAGCCACGGCTCAAGGCCCCGAAGGACCCCTTCCGTCGTTCCCATTTAATCCTCGAACATGAGGAACCATTGACGCGTTCAGGTATGGCGACCACGCCGACGGGAGTCAAGATCCCGTTTCGCGCCGTGACGGAGCCCCCCTCTCATTCCAAGAATCTCAAGGCCTTGCCACACCCAATGATCGTCCAAATGAACGATGCGAAATCACCTTAAGGGCTGCCCTCCGCGCGAAGCGGCATGGTAATATTTTAGAATGTTGACTCCGCTTCACCGCTTTGTCCCGCCCGCCTCCCTGAAGCTGACCTTGAGCCTCCTGGCGGCGGGTCTACTCGCCGTTCCGCTGCTGTATATCCTGATGAAACAGGACTACCTGTTCTTCCATACCTTCATCGAAATGGCGGGCATCGTGGTCGGCATGGGCGCCTTCATGGTCGTCATCATCCTGCGCGACAGCGACCTAAGCCGCCCCTTGGCGATCATGGTCGGCGTCTCGGCGGGCGTCGCGGCGCTCGACTTCCTGCACACCACGACCTTCGCCTACTTTCCCATTTTTCACGGCAGGTCCGCCGAGCATTCCCTCGGCTTCTTCATCCTGGCCCGCGTCCTGGAAGGCGCCGGAGGCTTGGTCGCGGTGACCCTCGGCCTGCGCCCGTCCAAGCGACCGTACCGTCCGGCCCAACGCGCCGCCATCGTCTCGCTGGCCTGTGTCGCCGTCCTGACCTATGCCCTGACCATCGGCGACTGGTTGCCGCGCATTCACCGACCGACCACGGGCATGCTCCCCGCCGGGCGCGCTCTGCTGTGGGTGGCGACCCTGCTGTTCCTAGCCGGAACGGCGGCCTTGCTGCGTGGAAACGCCCGCCGGCAAATCGGCGCCGCCCATACGGTCCTGCTCATCAGCCTGTTCCTGACCAAGGTCACCTACATCCTGATGACCCTATACGGCCCGCCTCCGTCCGCCACCGCGGTGGCGACCAACATGCTTTGGACCCATGTCCTGAAGCTGAGCGGCTACGTCACCCTGGCGGCGACCGTCCTGAGCATCTGCGTGGTGCGCCCCCATCAGAAGCTGCGCGACACCCGGCAGCGCGAAAGCAGCCTGCGGGCGGCGGTGCAGGAACACGCCGACACCCTGACCGCCGTCATCGGGGCGTCGCTGGACTATCTGGTCATTCATGACCTGGATGGGCGTTTCCTGGTGGTCAGCCCGTCGGTGGCCCGCCTGTTCCAGATTCCGGTCAGCCATTTCACCCACGCCACCTGGCGGGAGTTGGCCCTACCGCCGATGCAGATGCGCCTCTACGACGGCCTACGCGACGACGTGGTGCGCAGCGGCGTCGCCGTCATGCAGGAAGGCCGCCTGCGCCTGGGCCGCCGGACACTGGACCTGGAATACCAGGTGGCGCCCATCCAGGACGCCCAGGGACGCATCCAGGCGGTGGTGACCGTGGCCCGCGACATCACCGACCGCAAGAACGCCGAACGCCGCCTGCTGGCCTCCCTGGAGGAGAACCAGATCCTGCTGGCCGAGGTCCACCATCGGGTGAAGAACAACCTTCAGGTGGTGTCGAGCATCCTTCAGATGCAGGCCTGGACGGCGACCAACACCGCCGTTCGCCACCAGTTCGAGGACGCCGTCGGTCGCATCCTGGCCCTGGCCAAGGTCCACGAGTTGCTCTATCAGCAGAACATGTTCTCGCGCATCGACTTCGGGCGCTATGTCGAAAGCCTGTGCGGAGAAGTGGCCGAACTGACCGGCACCCGGCGCCGACAGATCCAGTTGGTGGTCGATATCGAACCGTTGCAACTGACCGTCGACCGCGCGGCCCCCCTGGCCCTGATCGTCCACGAACTGGTGACCAACAGCCTGAAGCACGCCTTCGAGGAACAGGGCGGCACCATCACCATCCGCTTCCGCTTCCTGCCCGGCAAGAACGGCGAACTGTCGGTGATCGACGACGGCTGCGGCGTCGCCCCGTCGGTGATCAGCGAAAGCTCGTCCCTCGGCATTACCATGCTGCGCATGCTGGCCCGCCAGTTGCGGGCGACGCTGAGTTGGGAAAGCGACGGCGGCACTTGCGCCCGCCTGATCCTGCCGCTGACGGTTCCCAGCGCCGCGGCCTACGCCGGGCGCCGCGCCCGACGCGCCGAGCCCCAGGATCAAATCCCCACCGATGCCCGACGGCTCCGGGGAGTCAGGCCGAACACCCAGGCCAGGGCCTGAGGCCGCCGTCCCCCGGAGACGCCCGCCGGACGTCTCCGGCCTCGGTCAGGCGGCGCTGCCGCAGGCCTGCGGATAGCTGCTGGCCCCGCGACCGGACAGGCCCTCGTTCTTGGCGGCCATGGCCGCCTCGGTGCGGTTGCGGACATCCATTTTGCGGAAGATGCTCCGCAGATGGGCCTTGACCGTCACTTCCTGAAGATTCAGGTCCCGGGCGATCTGCTTGTTGGGGGCCCCGTCGACCAAGCCCCGCAGGATATCCAACTCGCGCGGTGACAGGGCCGACAGGCGACCCGCCGGACGCTCGGCGGGCACCGACTGGGACCGCGTCAGGGACGACAGCAGGAAGGGCGGCAAATACTGCTCGCCGCTGAGCACCAGACGCAGGACGCGCTGGATGGCGCCGCCCTTCATGGTCTTCGGGATATAGGCCGAGGCGCCGCTCTCCATGACCCGCAAGGCGTCCGCCGTCTCGACGGAGCCGGACACCACCGCCAGCGGGACGGTAGGGAACTGCCGCCGCATGGCCTGAATGCCGGTCACGCCCGCCATGCCGGGCATATAGAGGTCGAGGATCAGCAACCCCAGGTCGCGACATCGGCGGGCGGCGGCGAGCGCCTCCTCGAAGGTCTCGGCCTCGCTGACGTGAACGTCCTCGGCGACACCCGCGACGAAGGGAAGCAGCCCGTCGCGAACGACCCCGTGGTCATCTGCCAGAACAATGTCCATTGTCTTGGTCTCCTCTGCTCGGGTTCAAGGGGACGGTTCCGCGACGCGCCCGGACAGGACTCGGTTCACGGCATCGCGCAGGGTGGTCAGGGCGAAGGGTTTGGGTATGAAGGCTTCGATATTGTCCAGCGGCGGAGCCTCCGACCGTCCGCTGACGACGATGACGGCGGTTTCCGGCGCATGCTCGGCCAGATACTCGGCCACGTCCTCGCCGCGAACGTCGGGCATCGACAGGTCGGTGACCACCAAGTCATAGGCGGTCCGCTTCAGCAGGCTCAACGCCTCGGCGCCGTCGAAGGCAAGGTCGACCGCGTGACCAAGACGGGTGAGGAACTGCTCGACGACCATCAGGGACAAGGCTTCGTCGTCGACGACCAGGATACGGGCCGGAACCGCGGCTTCGTCCCTGGACCGTTCATCCTCGCCGCCCAGCGGCGTGGCGGACGTTTCAGCGGCGTCCGGAACGTGCTTCTGAAGCCCGTCTTCCAGGCGATCGATTTCCTCGGCGATGCGCGCCGCGCGCTCGCGCGTCGACGGGCCGGCCAGCCCCTCGGCGATCGCCTCCGCCTGCAAGCGGATACCATGCAGCGGCTGTCGCAAGTCGTGCAGCAACCGGCGACGAGCCTTCGCCTCGCCCTCGCCGCCGTCGGCGTCCGGCGCGCCCGCCGCCTCGACGGCGGGATGCAGCGCCAAAAGCCGGGCGACGGGACCGTCGACCGTGCAGCAGAGTTCCTGAATGTGGACCGACCGCGACGTCGCGCCATGGACGATCATTCCCCGCCGGAGGCCGCCATCGCGCTCCGCCGACGTGTCCTGGACAAGGAGAAAGGAAATCGGCAGTCCTTTCAATTGGTCGGCCCGCAACCCGAGCATTTCCTCGGCCTGGGTATTGACCGACACCACCTCGTCGGCGGCGTCGAGGAAGACGATGGCCACGGCCAAGGCCTCCAGGGCGTGGCGGTAGCAGTCGCGCTCCCGTCGCGCCGTCACTTCCTGGGTGACGTCCTGAATTCCCAGCACGCGATAGTCCGAGACCGTCGGGGCGCTGATCCACAAGCGGGCCTGGAAGGGTCGACCGTTGTTGTCCTTCAGGACGCGCGGCGCGCCGCCCCAAAGCGGCTTGGCAGCGAGCTTGTCGAGGGAAATGTCGCGTCCGCTGCCGCCCAGGATCTGACGCCACCCTATGTCCCGCAGACCATCGACGCCGATGCCGAACAGTTTCGCGAAGGCGCCGTTGACGGCGACCGGCGCCTCGTCGCGGTCCAGGATCACCAGAGCCTGGGGACAGGCGTCGAAGGCGGCGCGCCCCAGGACGTCGAGGGCGGGATCGGGACCGATGCCGGGCCTCCGGTCG
>CAZFRK010000150.1:0-7523 GCA_964521375.1 uncultured Rhodobacterales bacterium | reverse complement strand
TGGACCGACGTCACCTATCGCATCCGCGCCGCCCGCGACCTGGAGCGGATGAACCGCCATCTGGACGAACAGGTGGCCGAACGCACCCGCGAGTTGGCCGAGGCCAACGCCGCCCTGGAGACCCGCTCGGCCTTCCTTCAGGCCCTGGTCGACCAGATGCCGGTGGGGGTCACGGCCTTCGACGCCGATCTGCGGCTGATCGTCGCCAACGACCTGTTCCGGGTCAATACGGACATGCCCGAAAGCCTGTGCCGTCCTGGCACCCCGTTCGAGGACTTCATGCGCTTCAACGCCATGCGTGGGGAGTACGGTCCCGGCGACGTGGAAACCCTGGTGGCGCACCGGGTCGCCCTGGCCCGCCGCATGGAGGCGCACAATTTCATCCGCAGACGTCAGGACGGCACCTATCTGGAAGTGCGCGGCGCGCCCCTGGCCGCCGGAGGCTTCGTCGCCACCTACGCCGACGTCACCGAGCGCGAACGCCTGTCCGCCGCCCTGCGTCAGGCCAAGGAAGACGCCGAGAACGCCAACCGCATCAAGTCCGACTTCCTGGCCAACATGAGCCACGAGTTGCGCACTCCGCTCAACGCCATCCTGGGCTTCGCGGAGATGATCCAGAAGGCCGTCTTCGGCCCCCACAGCAATCCGCGCTACGGCGACTACGGCGCCCATATCGGCGCCTCGGGGCAGCATCTCCTGCAGCTCATCAACGATATCCTCGACCTCTCCGCCGTCGAGGCCGGAAAGCTGACCCTCTGCGAAGAGAGCATCGCCGTCGAAGAGCTTGTGGAGGCGGCGCTGGTCCTGGTCAGCCAGCGCGCCGCCAATGGGTCGGTGCGTCTGGTCCGACCTCAAGGCCCCCTGCCCGTCGTCCGCGGCGACCGCCGCCGCCTGTTGCAGGTTCTGGTCAACCTGCTGGGCAACGCCGTCAAGTTCACCCCGGAGCACGGAGAGGTTCGCCTGGAGGTGACCGAAGGCGCGGACGGCGGCGTCGTCTTCCGCGTCGTCGACACGGGGATCGGCATCGCCAAGTCGGATCTGGCGCGCGTCATGGTACCGTTCGCCCAGGCCGACACCGGCCATGCCCGCCGGGCCGAGGGCGCCGGCCTGGGCCTGCCCCTGACCCGCAACCTCATGCAACTGCACGGCGGAACGCTAACCCTGGAAAGCACCCTGGGGGTCGGTACCACGGTCCTCGCCGCCCTGCCCGCTGGGCGCCGGGTCGCCGACCGCCCCGGCGCCTGAGACAGGCCCGAGGACCGGGACGGAGACGGAGACGGGCACGTCCCCGGCCTCGCCCTCCACGACGGCCAGAAGCCGCGCGTTCCCGGCCCAGACGTCCAGCGGCAGCGCCGCCTGTCCCGGTTCGGGCAGGCGGGCGGAGGTGCGCACGGCGCCGCCCGCCGCCTCGACCAGGGCCCATCCCGGCAGGATGTCCCAGGGCATGGTGCGGGCTTCCCGGTAGGCGTCCAGGCGCCCGGCGGCCACCCAGGCCAGGGACAGGGACCCACTGCCCAGGATGCGCACCTTGCGCCAGTCGCGCAGGTCGCGCCCGAAGGCTTCCAGGGCGCCGTCGCTGTAGTCGCCCCGGCTCGACAGGCTGGTGCCCAGGACCGCCTCGCTACGGCTCCCGGCGATGGTGACGCGCAGGGGACGATCGCCGCAGCGGGCCGACCCCGCCCCCTCGGCGCCGCCGCACACCGCCTCGAACACCTCGTCGCGGCCCAGGCGATGCACCACCCCGGCCAGCGGGCGTCCGTCCCGGCACAGGGCCAGGGCGACGCAACAGAGGTCGTTCCCAGCGTGGTAGTTGACGCTGCCGTCCAGGGGATCGGCGACCCAATAGGCACCGCCCGCCACTGCCGCCGGGGCGCCGACCCAGCCGCTTTCCTCGCTCAGCACCGGCAGGCCGCCAGCCGCCAGATCGGCGATCAGGATGTCCTCGGCCCGGCGGTCACCGTCGATCTTCAAGTCATGGGGATGGGCGCTGTCGATGCCGCGCCACTCCTCCCAATGCCGTTCCAGCGCCGCGACCGCGCGACCGGCGGCGGATTTGGCGAGGGTCAGGTAGTCGTGTCGGGTCGCCGCGTCCATGAGCCGCCCTCCGCGTGATGCGGACGCAGGCTAAGGCCGGGATGGGACGGGCCGATAGCGCGAAACGATGACAGTCGCCGCGCCGACGGACCCGAACCGCCCGATGGCGGCGGCGTCAGGAGGCCAGATGCGTGGCCGGAAGCTGGCCCATCTTGGCTAGCAGATAGTCGAGGTCGTTGCTTTCGAACTCGACGCCAAGGTCGCCGTATTGGGTCAGGACACGTTCCAGGACCCGACGCTGGTAGCGTTCGCGGTCATTGGCCTCGCCGTCGTAATCTGTTTCGCCCATGACGTCGATGGCGGCGCGGATCGCGGGATAGAAGATGCCCGCGAAGCCCGCCTTTTCGATAATCCCCTTCAGGCCCAGGGGACCGCTGTCATGGATCAACTGGCGGACGTTCAGGATGGGCAGGTCGGTGCGGCTGCCCAAGGCGTACTCGACGAACTTCAGGTCGCCCATGCAGGCGGCCCGGACGATGATGGAATCGGTCAGGCGGCCATGGTCGCGCATCTGTTGGACCAGACGCTCCACCTCGTCCTCGGTGCTTTCGCTGGACAGGGTGATGGTGGCGCGTTCCCGCGACTGCATGACCAGATCGGCGGCCATGTCCGGCGGCAGTTCGTGATTGCGCAGAAGGTGGTCCTTGAGGTGTTCGGACAGGCGGTGAACCAGACGCTCGGAGACCGTCACCGGCAAGGTGGCCCGATGGACCAGAGGGTCCTGGACCGCCTCGTCGTCGCCGTACTTTTCCACCATCCGCAGCATGGAGGTTTCCGACAGGTCCGCCCCTTCGTTGGCGGCCAGCGCGGCGGCGACCTCCGCCGAGCCTTCCTCCACCAAGGCGTCGGCGACCTCCGACTGAACGGAGGCGCGGCGGGCCACGGCCTTCTGCTTCTCCGGATCGCGCCCGCGCACGATCTCGACCAGATCGGCGGCGGTCAGGACGGTGGAGAACTCCAGCATCGGCAGGGCCACGGAGTCCACGTCCCGCGCCAGGGCCGAGGCGATGTCATGGGGGACCAGCGGGTTGTCCCGCAGGTTCAGGGACAGGGCCTCGCGGACGCGCAACTCCGCGTCGCGAACCATCAGCCGGAAGATATCCTCGGCGATGGCGCGTTCGGCCTGGGTCAGATCGGGAGCGTCGAACTGGTCGGCCAGCTTGGCCGCCGTATTCGCCCGCACGTCGCCCGATGGGTCCCGCAGCAGGCGCTGCACGTCCTCCGCCGTCAGTTTGCTATCGGCCATGGCCAGAACCCGTCTTTCCGCGTGGTTTTCAGGACGCCCCCGAAGGCCCTTTTCCGGCAACCGGACAGAGACCTCATGGATCACATTACCCTCAATCCCGGACCCTGTATAGACCGAAGGCTTGGGCCTAGAGGAGGAAGAAGGACCACGATTCCAGGCACTTGTTCAGTTGTCGGGGTCAGCCGCGAACCACCAGCACACTGACGGAGGCATGGCGCACCACGCGGGCGGCGTTGGGGCCGAGCAGATAGTCGGACAGGTCGGGGCGATGAGCGCCGATGACGATCAGGTCGGCCTTTTCGCGCGCGGCGATGCGCAGGACGGTCTCGTAGACCTTGCCCTCGCCGACGATGTGGTGGGCCTTCAGGCCGTCCGGCAGGCGCTTGTCCGTCTCTTCGCACAGGCGCGCCATCAACTGTTTGCCGACTTCCTTTTCATATCCCTTGGGGAAGAACTGCCCGACCATCGACAGGCCGAAGGGCGGCAAGACCGTCATGACGTGAAGCCGCGCCTCGGGCAGGGCCTGGACGATCTGGCAGCCGCGTTTCAGCGTGACCTCCAGGTCGCTGGGATCATCCAGGTCCAAGGCCACGAGTACGTTCTTATACATTCGGACTTCCTCCCCGCTTCCTTCAGATCGTGACGGGACCCGCCGGGCCGCGCGCCCGCCGCCGCCGCTGGACGGCCCAGATCAGGGCGAGCAGCAGATAGGCCGGGATGTACATCAGCTCGCGCGGCGGGCGCTCGGCCTCGCTCAGGACCTGCGTGATGACCCAATCGAAGTCCAAGCCGACCTTTTCGGCGGGGCTGGAGAAGCCGACCATGTCGATGACCACCTGCCCTTCCTCGGCCCGCAGGGTCAGCCCGGCGGCCTCCAGGCGCGCCGTGCCGTCGGCGCCATCGGGCATAGTCAGGGCCACGTGGCGGCTGACGTAGTCGCCTTCCAGGGTATAGCCCTCGGCCACCATGCGCAGAGGCTGGCCGGGCGGCACGGTCTCGGCGGCGGTCGCCACCTGTTCGACGGCGGTCGGCGCGATTTCCTGGTAGGGCGGATAGATCATGTCCCACCAGAATCCCGGCCGGAACAGCGAGAAGGCGACCAGCAGCAGGGCGGCGCTTTCCCACAGGCGCGACCGGGTGACGAAGAAGCCCTGGGTCGCGGCGGCGAAGACCAGCATGGCCGACAGGGCGATGACGAACACCAGGGCCGCGTGCCAAACCGAGGTGACGCCGATGAGCAACAGTTCCGTGTTGAAGATGAAGAGGAACGGCAGGATGGCGGTGCGGATGTCGTAGGTGAAGCCCTGGATACCCGTCTTGATGGGGTCGGACTTGGCGATGGCGGCGGCGGCGAAGGCGGCCAACCCCACCGGCGGCGTGTCGTCGGCCAGGATACCGAAGTAGAAGACGAAGAGATGCACGGCGATCAGCGGCACCAACAGGCCGCTTTCCGCCCCCAGCGTCACGATCACCGGCGCCATCAGGGTCGAGACGACGATGTAGTTGGCCGTGGTCGGCAGGCCCATGCCCAGAAGCAGGCTGATAATGGCGGTGAAGATCAGCATCAGCATCAGGTTGCCCGCCGAGATGAACTCCACGAACTCGGTCATCACCAAGCCGATGCCGGTCAGGGTGACGGTGCCGACGACCACCCCGGCGGCGGCGGTGGCGACACCGATGCCGATCATGTTGCGAGCCCCGGTGACAAGCCCTTCGCGCAGGTCGATCAACCCTTCGCGCCATTCCCGCGCGACGTCCTCGCCGCGCCCCAGAAGCACCTTCAGCGGACGCTGCGTGGCGATGATGAAGATCATGAAGACGACGGCCCAGAAGGCCGACAGGCCGGGGCTGAGGCGTTCGATCATCAGGCACCAGACCAGCACCACCACCGGCAACAGGAAATAGAGGCCCGCCTTCAGGGTCGGCCCCGGCGGCGGCAGCTTGGCGACCTCCTCCATCTCCAGCAGCTCGGGCACCCTCAGGGCATAGCGCACCAGCCCCACGTAGGCGGCGATCAGGGCGAGCGCGGCGATCCAGGGCGTGGCGGCGCCGAAGACGCCCTTGGTCCAGCCGAGGCCGTAATAGACCGCCGCCGACAGGATGACGATTCCGCCGAAGCTGAGGATCACCCCGGCCAGGGCCGAGCGCAGCGGCCACGGAACCTCGCGCTCCATGCCTCGCAGGCCCAGCTTCATGGCCTCCAGGTGGACGATGTAGATCAGCGCCAGATAGGAGATCAACGACGGCAGGATGGCGTGCTTCATCACCTCGACGTAGGAAATGCCCACGTACTCGACGATCAGGAAGGCCGCCGCCCCCATGACCGGCGGCATCAACTGGCCGTTGGTGGAGGCCGCCACCTCGACGGCGCCCGCCTTCTCGGGCGGCAGGCCGGTCTTCTTCATCAGCGGGATGGAGAAGGTGCCCGTCGTCACCACGTTGGCGATGGACGAACCGGAGATCAGCCCCGTCAGGCCGGAGGCGACGATCGACGCCTTGGCCGGGCCGCCGCGCATGTGCCCCAGCAGGGCGAAGGCGACGCGGATGAAATAGTTGCCCGCCCCGGCGCGTTCCAGCAGGGCGCCGAACAGGACGAAGAGGAACACCATGGAGGTGGACACCCCGACGGCCACCCCGAAGACGCCTTCCGTGGTCAGCCAGTAATGGCTGATGGCGCGCTCCAGGCTGACGCCCTTGAAGGCGATGACGTCGGGCATGTAGGGACCGAAGAAGGTGTAGGACAGGAACACGGCGGCGACCACCATGAGCGGCGGGCCGAGGGCGCGGCGTGTCGCTTCCAGCAGCAACAGCATGCCGATGACGCCGACCACCACGTCGCGGGTGATGGTGATCCCGGCGCGCCGCGACAGGTCCTGATAGAAGAAGAAGAGGTAGAGCGCGCTGGCCGAGGCGACCACGGCCAACACCCAGTCCTGAAGGGGAATATAGCCGCGCGGGCTGGATTTCAGGGCCGGATAGGCCGCGTAGGCCAGGAACATGGCGAAGCCCAGGTGGATGGCCCGCGCCTCGGTCGAATTGAAGATGCCGACGTCGAACATGAACGGCAGCGGGCTGGCGTACCAAAGCTGGAACAGAGACCACGCCAGGGCCACGTAGAGCAGCACCTGGGCCGCCGGACCGCTCGGCTGCCGGGCACCGGTCTCGGTCTCGGCGATATAGTCCTCGGCCTGCTTCTCCTGGACGGCGGCGTCCCGCGGGTCCCGCTCCATGACATCTCCCCTGTCGACCTGTCACTCCCGAATAAAGGAAAGGGAAGGCCCCGCCTGGAGCCTTCCCCGGTTCCGGCCCTACTTCAGCAGGCCGACTTCCTTGTAGTACTTCTCGGCGCCCGGATGCAGCGGGGCCGACAGGGACGCCTTCACCATTTCCTCCTTATTGAGGACGGAGAAGGCCGGGTGCAGCTTCTTGAAGTCGTCGAAGTTCTCGAACACCGCCTTGACCACGTTGTAGACCACGTCGTCGGGCACGTCGGCGCTGGTCACGAAGGTGGCGCGCACGCCGAAGGTGGTGGTGTCGGTGTCGGAGCCGGTGTACATGCCGCCCGGAATGGTGGCCCAGGAGTAGTAGGGCGCGTCCTCGACCATGCCCTTGGCGGCGTCGTTGGTCACGTCCACCAGATGCGAGGCGCAGGAGGTGGAGGCTTCCTTGATGGAGCCGTTGGGATGGCCGACCGTATAGACGAAGGCGTCGATCTTGTTGTCGCACAGCGCCTGCGACATCTCGGACGCCTTCAGCTCGGAGGCCAGTTTGTAGTCGTCCATGGTCCAGCCCAGCTTGTCCATCAGCACCTCGATGGTGCCGCGCTGACCGGAGCCGGGGTTGCCGACGTTGACCCGCTTGCCCTTCAGGTCCATGAACTCCTCGATACCGGTGCCGTCGCGGGCGACGACGGTGAACGGCTCGGGATGCAGCGAGAAGACGGCGCGCAGCTTCTCGAAGGCGCCCTGGTCCTCGAACTTCGAGGTGCCGTTGAAGGCGTGGTACTGCCAGTCGGACTGAGCGACGCCGAAATCCAGGTCGCCCTGGCGGATGGTGTTGATGTTGTAGACGGAGCCGCCGGTCGATTCGACGGAACACCGGATGCCGTGTTCCTTGCGGTCCTGGTTCACCAGACGGCAGATGGCGCCGCCCGCCGGGTAATAGACGCCGGTCACGCCGCCGG
>CAZFRK010000149.1:0-7527 GCA_964521375.1 uncultured Rhodobacterales bacterium | reverse complement strand
AGGCCGCGTCGGCCTCCTCGAAGCGCCCCAGGGTCAGCAGGGCGACCCCCCGGTTGCCGTGCACGAAGCCCATGTCCGGACGGCTCTTCAGCACCAGATCGTAGGCCTCCAGGGCTTCCTCCGGGCGTCCGAGCTGCCGCAGGCAGGCGGCGTATTCGGCCAGGACCTGCAAGGGGTCGGCGCCATGGCGGCGGGCCTCGGCCAGGGCGTCGGCGGCCTCGGCGGGACGGTTGGCCAGGCGCAGGGCCGTCGCCCGGCACAGCATGGTGTAGCCGTGCCCCGGCATCAGGGCCAGAGCCTGATCGAACGCCTTGACCGCGTCCGCCGGACGCCCGCCCACCTGCAAGGTGCGCCCGAACAGGGTCCAGCGCCCGCCGTCGTCGGGGACGTGCCTCAGGCTCCGCCGCCAAGCCTCGGCGGCCTGACTCAAGTGGCCGCGCCCGTGCAAGAGTTTGGCCACCGCCTCCCAGGCGGCGGCGAGGACCGCCCGATCCAGGCGTCCCGCGACCCGCGAGACCGCGTCCGTCGCCGCCTGGAGGCTCATGCGTCCCTCCGTCCCAGCCAATCGGCCAAGTCCCGGCGCGCCCGCCACCCCGGCGGGAACGGCGCCGGACAGCCGGGTCGCATCAGGGTTCCCGGCGCATGGGGGCGAGCCCCGAACACCACCGGCAGGGGGCGCCCCAGCAGGGCCTCCATCTCGGCGACGATGTCGCGGACGGAGCGATGCCGCCCGCTGGCGACGGAATAGAGGGCCGGGCCGGTCAGGGTCGGCGGCTCCAGCAGCAGGGCGGCGGCGACCACGAAGGCTTCGGCGACATCCTCGACATGCACCAGGTCGATGCATTGGTCGCCCGGCGTCAGGGGCAACGGCGCCTCGGGCGAGGCCGCCACGAGGGAGGGCAGAAGCTTGCCGCGCCAATCGTCCGGCCCGAAGGTGTCGTGCAGGACCAGACCGGTGACGGGAATGTCGTGCCGCCGCGCCAGGGCCTCGATCATCAGGCGCCCCGCCGTCTTGCTGGCGGCATAGGGATTGGCGGGCCGCAGCGCCCCGTCCTCGGCCCACTCCCACCAGGTCGCGGCGTGCAGGAGGGCGGTTCCGGGCCGCGCCGCCGCGGCTTCGGCCAGACGGGTCGGCAAGGTCACGTTGACGGCCAGGAGGGCGTCCGTGGCGGCATCCGGCGCCGCCGCCGCCAGATGGACGACCAGACGCGGCGCGACCTCGGCGATCAGCGCGGCGGGGTCCGCCCCGCCATGGCGACGCACGGCCTCGGGCAGGCGGGCCAGACGGTCGGTGGGCACCGTCTCGCGGATCGGCGCGTGGACCTCCCATCCCGCCGCCGCCAGGGCGCGGCAAACGGCCTGCCCCGTATATCCCGTCGCCCCCGTGACCAAGGCCCGCATGACGTCACCCCCCGTTGCCGACGACGCGCGCCACCTGCGCCAGCATGAGGTCGCGCAGGGCCGTCGGCGAAGCCCCGGCGGCCCAGGCGCGATACCAGTCCACGGTCAGGTCCAGGGCCTCGTCCAGGGCGGTGCGCGGCGCCCATCCCAGGACGTCCCCCGCCGCCGAGGAATCGAGCGCCAGAAGACGTGATTCGTGGGGCGCCGCCGGGTCCCGTTCCACCCGCCAGCGCGCGCCCTCGCCCCAGCGCGCGGCCAACGCCTCGACCACCGACCCGACATCACGGAACTGCCCGGCGCCGGGCCCGAAATTCCAGCCGCGCCGAACGTCCGACCGCCCCTCCAGCAGGGCCTGGGCTAGGACCAGATAGCCCGCCAGGGGTTCGACCACGTGTTGCCAGGGCCGCGTGGCGTCGGGATTGCGGACGATCAGGTCGGTGCCGCCCAGGAACGCCCGCATGGCGTCGGGCACCAGACGATCGTCGTTCCAATCGCCGCCGCCAATGACGTTGCCCGCCCGCGCCGTGGCCACGGCGACGCCCTCGACCGCCAGGAAGGCATCCCGCCAAGCCTGGGTCATCAGCTCCGCCGCCGCCTTGGACAGGGCATAGGGCTCGTTGCCGCCCAAGGGATCGCTTTCGCGGAAGGCGGCGCCGGTTTCGGGATTGTCGTAGACCTTGTCGGTGGTCACCACCACCACCGCCTCCACCCCCTGGCCCCGACAGGCGTCCAGGACGTGGGCGGTGCCCATGACATTGACCATCATGGTCTCGACCGGGCGGGCATAGCCGCGCCGCACCAACGCCTGGGCGGCGAGGTGGAAGACCACCGACGGCCTCACCTCGGCCACCGTCCGGCGCACCGTCTCCAGATCCCGGATGTCGCCGAGGCGCGAGGCGCACAAGTCCTCCAACCCGGCGACGTCATAGAGGTCGATGTCGCGTTCGGGCGCCAGGGATAGGCCGTGAACCTCGGCGCCCAGGGACCGCAGCCAGGTCACCAGCCATCCGCCCTTGAAGCCGGTATGGCCCGTCACCAGGACCTCGCGGCCCTTCCAGACCGCCGGATCGACCTGCCCGCGGGCGCCGCTCACCACCGCTTCCATGGCGCGTCGCCACCGGCCCAGAGGGAGTCCAGAAGCATCTTTTCCCGCAAGGTGTCCATGGACTGCCAGAAGCCGTCATGACGGAAGCAGCGAACCTCCCCGGCCTCCGTGAGGCGCCGCATCGGCGCCTGCTCCCAGGAGACCATGTCGCCCTCCACCACATCCAGGGCCCTCGGCTCCAGGACGAAGAAGCCGCCGTTGATGCGGCCATCCGTATCCTTGGGCTTTTCCAGGAAGCCGGTGACCTGATCCCCGTCCAGGGCCAGGGCGCCGAAGCGGCCCGGCGGCACCACGCCGGTCACGGTGACCGCCTTGCCGTGGCGGCGATGGAAGTCGACCGACGCGCCGATGTCGACGTCGGACAGGCCGTCCCCGTAGGTCATGCAAAAGGTCTCGTCGGCCACGTAGGGCCGGATCCGCTTCAGTCGCCCGCCGGTCAGGGTCTCGGCTCCGGTCTCGATGAGCGTCACCTTCCAGCTCTCGGCCCGTCCCTTGTGGACCTCGACGCTGTTCGCCCCCAGGTCGAAGGTCACGTCGGCCATGTGCAGGAAGTAGTTGGCGAAGAACTCCTTGACCATATAGCCCTTGTAGCCGAGGCAAACGACGAAGTCGGTGATCCCGTGGGATTCATAGAGCTTCATGATGTGCCACAGGATGGGATGGCCGCCGATCTCCACCATCGGCTTCGGCTTGGTCGTCGTTTCCTCCGACAAGCGGGTTCCCAGGCCACCGGCCAGTATGACGGCTTTCATCGGCTCACCTCCCGGACCACGTCGCGGAGCGTCTCGATCATATAGGCGATCTGCGCCGGTCCGATGCCCGGCCAGACGCCGATCCAGAACGAATCCCGCATCATCTTGTCGGTGACTTCCAGCCCGTCGACGACGCGGTGCGGCACATGGCGGAACGCCGGTTGCCGCACGAGGTTCCCGGCGAACAGGAGGCGGGTCCCGACCTTCCGCGCCTCCAGGGCCGTGACCACCTGCCGGCGGGTGAAGGGCACGCCGTCCCGCAGGGTCATCAGGAACCCGAACCAGCTCGGCGCCCGGTTCGGCCCCGCCTCGGGCAGATGGAAGACCTCCTCCAGCCCTTCGGCGACCAAGCCGTCGCGCAGCGCCCGCCAGTTTTCCCGACGGCGGGCGATGAAACCGTCCAGCTTGTCCAACTGCCGCAGGCCGATGGCCGCCTGCATGTCGGTCATCTTCAGGTTATAGCCGAGGTGGGCGTAGGTGTATTTGTGGTCGTATCCGGCGGGAAGGTCGCCCAATCGCCATTGGAACCGCTTGCCGCAGGTGTTGTCGCGCCCCGGCGGGCACCAGCAGTCCCGGCCCCAGTCGCGGAAGCTCTCGACCAGGGTGATCAGCGCCTTGTTGCGGCAGAAGACGGCGCCGCCCTCGCCGGTGGTGACGTGGTGGGCCGGATAGAAGCTCAGGGTGCCCAGGTCCCCGAAGGTGCCCACCGGACGCCCATCGAAGGTGGCGCCGAAGGCGTCGCAGCAATCCTCGATCAGATAGAGCCCGTGGTCGCGGGCGACGCGGGCGGCGGCGTCCAAGTCGAAGGGATGGCCCAGGGTATGGGCGATCATGATGGCGCGCGTCTTGTCCGACACCGCGCGCTCCAAGTGGTCGGTATCGACGTCCCCGTTGGGCAGGGTGACGTCGCAGAACACCGGCACGCAGCCGTTCTGGACGATCGGCGCCACGGTGGTCGGAAAGCCCGCCGCCACCGTGATGACCTCGGCCCCCTTGGGGATCGCCCGCTCCCGCAGCTTCCACGACGTCAGGGCGCTGAAGGCCAGCAGGTTGGCCGCCGATCCCGATACGGTGGCGCGGGCGTGGCGGGTGCCGGCGCGCGCGGCCAGCGCCGCCTCGAACTCCGTCGCGTACCGCCCGGCGGTCAGCCACAGATCCAGCCCGGCGTCGATCAACGCCACGGCGTCGTCGGCGTCGAGCACCTTGCCGCTGGGGGGAATGTAGGTTTCTCCCGCGACGAAGGGGGAAGGCTCCAGGACGCCATTCGCGTAGCGACGCACGTCGTCCAGGATGGTTTGCCTTGAATCCATTGCCTTCCTACGAACGGGGGACGTGATCGGGAAAGCTTAGGCAATCCCCCCCAGGGGCGCAATCGCCGTCTACGTCGGACCGGCAAACCGCCGCCTCCGCCAGTTGCATCCCCCTTCGCGAAGCCGGATACTCGAGTGGTTGACCCGCCCCGAGACGGCGGCCGAGGGAGGGGACGTCCGCGCCCACGCCGCCCTCCGCCGCGCCGCCGGGGCCCGCCTGGACCGGACCGTCGCGCCGGACGCGCGGTTCCTTGTTTCCCCGGAGGAGGCCGCGAGCCACCGACGCCCCATGACCTCCTTCACCGGCTATACCCTCCAGCAACGGATTCACAGGTCGACCTCCCACGCGGTCTACCGCGGCAAGCGTGTCGACGACGGCGCGCCGGTGGTCCTGAAATGCTCGGCCAGCCGCTTCCCCAGCCCGCGCGACGTCGCCCGCCTGCGGCGCGAATATTCGGTCCTGACGCGCCTGGGCGGACGCGGGGCGCCGCCGCCGGTGGCGCTGGAAAGCCAGGACCAGGGGCTGGCCCTGATCAGCGCCGACGTCGATGGGCGCCCGCTGGGCGGCCTTCTCCAGCGCGGGCCGCTCGACATCCCGACCTTCCTGGAGGTCGCCCTGGCCTGCTGCGACGCCCTGGCCCACGTCCACGCCGCCGGTCTGGTGCACAAGAACCTGACCCCGTCGAACATCCTGCTCACCCCGTCGGGCGACGCGCGGATCATCGACTTCGCCTGCGCCAGCGAGACGACGTCGCCGCTGGGCGGCGCCGAGGAAGGCCCGGCCCTGCTGGAGGGCACGCCCGCCTACATGGCCCCGGAGCAGACCGGCCGCGTCAACCGACCGGTCGACCACCGCAGCGACTATTACGGACTGGGCGCCACCTTCTACGAACTGCTGTGCGGACAGCCCCCCTTCACCGACGAGGACACCCTTGACCTGGTGCTGGCCCACGTCAGCCGGTCCCCGGCGCCGCCGCACACCCGGACCCCCAGCGTTCCGGCGGTGCTGTCGGCGATCATCCTCAAGCTTCTGGCCAAGGAACCGGAGGAACGCTACCAGTCGCTGCGCGGCCTGACCGCCGACCTGCAAGCCTGCGCCGACGCCCTGGCGCGCACCGGCAGCGTCCCCTTCGACATGGAGATCGGCACCCGCGACCGCTCCAACATCTTCCGCCTGTCGCGGCGCCTCTACGGACGCCGGGAGGAGAAGGCGGTCCTGGCCGACGCCCTGACCCGGGCGGTCGGCGGACGCACGGAACTGGTCCTGGTGCGCGGACCGTCGGGCATCGGCAAGACGGCCCTGGTGCGCGAGATGTTCCGCCCCGTCGCCGGGCGCGGCGGCGCCTTCATCTCCGGAAAGTTCGAGGAGTTCCGTCGCCGCGCGCCTTATGGCGCCATCATCGACGCCTTCACCCAATATATGCGCGGCCTGTTGTCGGGCAGCGAGCACGACCTGGAGATCGTGCGCGCCCGCATCCGCCGGGCCGTCGGCTCGCAGGGGGGCGTCCTGACCACCGTCATCCCGGAACTGGAAATCGTCATCGGCCCGCAGCCGGCGTTGCCGATCCTGCCCGCCGTGGAGACCGAGAACCGCTTCACCCGCGTCTTCCGGGCCCTGATCGGCGCCGTGGTCGGCCCGGCCCAGCCGCTCATCCTGTTCCTGGACGACCTGCAATGGGCCGACCGCTCCAGCCTGCACCTGCTGCAACAAATCCTGACGGGGCGCGATCAGCGCCATGTCCTGGTGATCGGCACCTACCGGGAAACCGGCGGCGACGGCCCGCGGCCCCTGACCTTCCTGCTCGACCGCCTGCGGGCGGCGGCGATCACCGTCAGCGAGGTGGCGCTTGGCCCGCTGGGCGAGGACGAGACGGCGGCCCTGGTCGCCGACACCCTGCATTGCGACCCGGCGGCGGCGGCCCCACTGGCCCGCCTGTGCCTGGCCAAGACCAGCGGCAACCCCTTCTTCCTGTCGCGGTTCCTGCTGTCGCTGCACGAGGCGGGCTACATCCGCTTCGACGAAGGCGGCGAGACCTGGACCTGGCGGATCGAGGACATCGCCGCCCTGGACATCACCGACAACGTCGTCGACCTGATGGTGGCCAAGGTATCGCGCCTGTCGCCGCGGGCGCAGCGGGTATTGCAGCGGGCCGCCTGCATCGGCGGAACCTTCGACCTGGACACCCTGTCGCGCATCAACGACGTCGGCCCCCGCGAGACCCTGGCCCAGTTGTGGGAGGCCCTGATCGAGGGCCTGTGCGTCCCCATGGGCGAGGCGTACCGGCAATTCCGCCGCCAGGAAGACGGCTCCGAGGACGGCGCCGGGGTCGACCTCCTGCCGCCCAACGAACCGCTGGCCGACATCCAGCCCGACCGCGTCCGGTTCCGCTTCCTGCACGACCGCGTCCATCAGGCGGTCTACGGCCTGATCGCCCCGGAAGAACGTGCCCTGCGGCACCTCAACATCGGTCGGCTGCTGCTGGAATCGGCCGGGGCCGAGGAGTTGAACGACCACCTGTTCGAAATCCTCGACCAGCTCAACTGGGGTCGCGACCAGGCCATCGACGCGGCGCTGCGCGTCCGCGTCGCCGCCCTCAACCTGCAAGCGGCCCGCAAGGCCCGCGCCACCGCCGCCTACGATTCCGCCCTCACCTATGCCCACGAAGGCGTCCAGGCCCTGGGCGGCGACGGCTGGAGCCAGCACCGCCACCTGACCATCGACCTCTACAACGAAGCCGCCGAAGCCGCCTACATGCTGGGCGAAATACCCCTGATGCGGCGCCTGCTCGCCGAAGTCGAGGGACGTGCCCTGAGCGCCATGGAGAAGGCCACGGCGTTGCGGCTGCGGGTTCTCGGCCTGACGCGGGCCAAGGACTACACGGCGGCCATCGACGCCGGTTTGTCCGCCCTGCGCGACCTGGGGCGCCCGCTCAAGCTGGGACCCGGACGGGTCGGTCGG
>CAZFRK010000148.1:0-7591 GCA_964521375.1 uncultured Rhodobacterales bacterium | reverse complement strand
ACGGCATTCCCGACCTGCGCACCTTCTTCGACAGTGACCTGCGCTGGCTGAAGCATTACGGATTCGCCGCGCTCGATGTTCCGACCCTGACCGGAGGGCTGGCCCGATGAAGTTCACGCTTTCCTGGCTCAAGGACCATCTGGACACCGACGCCCCGCTGGCCGAGATCGGCAAGACCCTGACCATGATCGGCCTGGAAGTGGAAGAAATCCACGATCCCGGCGCCGTCCTGGGCGACTTCATCGTCGGTCACGTCCTGGCCGCCGAAAAGCATCCCGACGCCGACAAGCTGCGGGTGTGCAAGGTCGATACGGGCACCGAGACGCTGCAGATCATCTGCGGCGCCCCCAACGCCCGCGAAGGCATCAAGGTCGCCCTGGCCCGTCCCGGCAACATCATCCCGGCCACCGGCGACAAGCTGAAGAAGGGCAAGATTCGCGGCGTCGAAAGCCAGGGCATGATGTGCTCGACCCGCGAGCTGGGTCTGGGCGACGACCATGACGGCATCATCGAACTGCCCGCCGACGCCCCCATCGGCGCGCCGCTGACCAAGGTCCTGCCGACCGATCCGGTGATCGACATCGCCGTGACGCCGAACCGCGCCGACGCCCTGTCGGTGCGCGGCGTGGCCCGCGACCTGGCCGCCGCCGGCCTGGGCACCCTGAAGCCCGACCCGATGGTCGAAGAGGTCAAGGGCGGCTTCGAAAGCCCGGTCAAGGTGCGCCTCGGCCTGCCCGAGGGCGCCGACGACGCCTGTCCGATGTTCGTCGGGCGCGTCATCCGGGGCGTCAAGAACGGACCCAGCCCGCAATGGCTGAAGGACCGTCTGGCCGAAATCGGCCTGCGCCCCATTTCGGCGCTGGTCGACATCACCAACTACGTGACCATCGGCTGGGGCCGTCCGCTGCACGTCTTCGACGCCGACAAGCTGACCGGCGACCTGACGGTACGCTTCGCCAAGCCCGGCGAGGAGATCGCCGCGCTGAACGACAAGTCCTATACGCTGGACGACAGCGTCGTGGTCATCGCCGACGACGCCAAGGCCCGGTCCATTGGCGGCGTGGTCGGCGGGGAAGATACCGGCTGCGGCGACGACACGGTCACCGTGTTCCTGGAAGCGGCGCTGTTCGACCCGCGCCGCGTCGCCCGCACGGCCCGCGAATACGCCATCGAATCGGACGCCAAGCATCGCTTCGAACGCGGCGTCGATCCGGCTTCCGCCCTGTGGGGCAACCATCTGGCCACCCGCCTGATCCTCGACCTTTGCGGGGGCGAGGCGTCGGAGCTGGTGATCGCTGGGGAGACTCCGTCCTGGCACCGCGAGATCGCCTTCCGTCCGGCCCGCGTCGCCCAGAGCGTCGGCATCGACGTGCCCGAAGCCGATATGAAGGCGTCGCTGGAAAGCCTGGGCTGCGTCGTCACCACCGGCGAAAGCTGGACCGTGGCGCCGCCGTCCTGGCGCGGCGATCTGGAAGAAGAGCACGACGTGATCGAGGAAGTGGCCCGTCTCTTCGGCTACGACAACATCCCGGTCGTACCGATGCCGCGCGCCTCCATGCCGACGCCGGTCCTGTCGCCGCGTCAGAAGCAGGTGCGTCAGGTGACGCGCGGCCTCGCCGCGCGCGGCCTACGCGAGACCGTCACCTGGTCCTTCCTGCCGACCGATCAGGCGGCCCTGTTCGGCGGCGGTCAGGAGGCCATGAAGCTGGCCAACCCGATTTCATCGGATCTGGACTGCATGCGTCCGTCCATCCTGCCCAATCTGGCGACGGCGGCGGCCCGCAACGCCGCGCGCGGTTTCGCCGACGTGGCTCTGTTCGAGGTCGGCCCGCAGTTCTTCGGTCCCGAACCGGGCGACCAGAAGCTGATGGCGACCGGCCTTCGTGCCGGGAAGACCGGTCCCCGCCATTGGGAGACGGCGCCGCGCCCCGTCGATGTCTTCGACGCCAAGGCCGACGCCATCGGCGCGCTGGCCGCCGCCGGAGCGCCGACCGACAACCTTCAGGTCGTCGCCGAGGCGCCGTCCCACTATCATCCGGGTCGCTCCGGCTGCCTGAAGCTGGGGCCGAAGGTCCTGGCCTGTTTCGGCGACCTGCATCCGGGCGTTCTGAAGGCCTTGGGCGTCAAGGGCGCGGTGGTCGGCTTCGAGGTGTTCCTGGACGAGATCCCGCTGCCCAAGCAGAAGCCGACCAAGACGCGGCCCCTGCTGAAGGCGTCGCCCTTCCAGCCGCTGGAGCGCGACTTCGCCTTCGTCCTCGACAGCGCCATCGCCGCCGACGCCGTGGTGCGCGCCGCCAAGGGCGCCGACAAGGGCCTGATCGCCGATGTCGGCGTCTTCGACCTCTACGAGGGCAAGAACATGCCCGAGGGCAAGAAGTCGTTGGCGATTACCGTGACGCTCCAGCCCACCGACAAGACCATGACCGACGAGGAGATCGACTTCGTCTCCAACAAGGTCATCGCCGCCGTCGAGAAGGCCACGGGCGGCGTCCTGCGCGGATAGGTCTTCGCCGCGGTCCGACGATGAAGGGGAGGCGACCGCGCGGTCGCCTCCCTTTTTCGTGCCGGGGTTTGGCGGTCCCGATGGTTTGGCCGAATCCGTGGGGTGGTTGTCGTTGCCGCCGCGGGTGGGACGGGTCACTCTTCTCCGACCAAGAGGAGCGCCCGCCCATGACGTCCGTTCGCGCCATCGCCGCCCTGGTCTTTCCGCATGCCATGATCCTGGACGCGGCGGGACCGCTTCAGGTCTTCGCCTCGGCCAACGCGGAGTTGGAGCGGGCCGGACAGCCGCGCGCCTATGACGTGACGCTGGTCTCCACCGAGGCGGCGGGGCCGGTCGCCACCTCGTCGGGCCTGCGTCTCCACGCCGACCGCGCCCTGGCCGACCTGCGGGCCGAGGATGTCGATACGCTGCTGGTCTCCGGCGGCGTGGGCGTCGACGAGGTCATCGCCCGACCCGCCGTTCTGGACCGCCTGCGGGCGCTGGAGCCGGGCGTGCGCCGCTTCGGCTCCGTCTGCTCGGGCGCCATGATCCTGGCGGCGGCGGGGGTGCTGGACGGGCGGGAGGCGACCACCCACTGGGCGCGGGCCGACGAGCTGGCCGCGCGCTTCCCGAACGTTCGTGTGGAGGCCAACCGCCTGCACACCTACACGCCGGGGGCGCATGTCTTCACCTCGGCGGGCGTCACCGCCGGGATCGACCTCGCCCTGGCCCTGGTCGAGGACGACCTGGGACCGGCCCTGGCGCTGGCCGTGGCGCGGCGCCTCGTCATGTTCCTGAAGCGGCCCGGCGGTCAGACGCAGTTTTCCGCCCACCTCGCCCCCGCCTTGGAGCGCGCGCCCAAGCTGGCCGATCTTTTGGCATGGCTTCCCGGGAACCTGGACGGTGACCTGTCGGTCGATGCCCTGGCCGACCGTTGCGCCATGAGCGCGCGCACCTTCACCCGCCTGTTCGCCGATCAAGTGGGCGTCAGCCCGGCCCGCTACGTGGAGCGTATCCGGGTCGAGGCGGCCCGCATTCAACTGGAAGCGTCCGGGCGGTCCATCACCGTGATCGCGCGCGCCTGCGGCTTCGGTCATCCGGAGACCATGCGCCGCGCCTTCCTGCGCCAGATGGGGGTCGCGCCCCAGGACTATGCCCGTCGCTTCGGCCATCGCGCCGTAGGCTAACCCGAGAGGTTCCCATGCTGATGCTCCGCGATGCCGTGGTGCGCCGCCTGTTCGGCGCACAGGCCCTCTATATGGCCTGTTCCCTGATCGCCATCACCTTGACCAGCCTTGTCGGCGCGCGGTTGGCGCCCGATCCGGGGCTGGCGACCCTGCCCCTGGCCTTGCAGGTGGTCGGCGTCCTGGTCGCCACCCAGCCTCTGTCCATGCTCATGCAGCGGCATGGACGACGGTCGGGCCTGATGCTGGGCGCCCTGGCGGGCGGATTGGGCGGCGTGGTTTGCGCCGACGCCGTTTGGCGGGGAGATTTCGCTATGTTCTGCGTCGGCGGCGCCGTGCTCGGCGTCTATCAGGCGTCGGCCATGTTCTATCGCTTCGCCGCCTTCGACGCGGTGGCGCCCGATCAGAGGGGACGGGCCACGGCCCTGGTCCTGGGCGGCGGCTTGCTGGCCGCCGTGGCCGCGCCCTCGCTGGCCCTGTGGTCGCGGGAGGCGATGGCCGTTCCCTTCGCCGGGTCCTATCTGCTGCTGGCGGCCCTGGCCCTGGCCGGTCTGCCGCTGTTGAAGGGGGTGCGGGACGGCGCGTCCCCGGCGCCGGAAGAAAGCGGCGGTGCCGCGGCGTCCATGGGGACGCTTCTGCGCCGTCCCCTGGTGCTGGCCGCCATGCTGACCACCGCCGTCGGGCACGGCACGATGGTCCTGATCATGAACGCCACGCCGCTGGCCATGGTCGGCTGCGCCCATCCGGTCGAGGACGCGGCGACGGTCATTCAATGGCATGTCATCGGCATGTTCGCCCCGGCCTTCGTCTCCGGGCGGTGGGTGGACCGCTTCGGTCCGCGCCGCATGGCGGTCGCCGGAGCCTTGGTCCTGGCGGCCAGCGTCGCCCTGGCGACGGCGGATACCGGCTATGGAGCGTTCCTGGGCAGTTCGCTGCTGTTGGGCGTCGGCTGGAACCTGATGATGGTGTCGGGCACCGCCCTGTTGGCCCAGGCGCATGCGCCGTCGGAGCGCGGGCGCGCCCAGGGGCTGATGGAGTTGGGCAACGGCGCCGTGGCGGCGACCGCCGCCTTCGGGTCCGGGGCCGCCGTGGCGGTCTCCGGCTGGGCCTTGGTCAACCTGTTGGCCTTGCCCGCCTTGGGGCTGGCGGTTCTGGTCGTCCTGACGACGCGCCGCCGGTCTCTGGCCGTCGCCTCTTAGAGGCTAATCGCCGCCGAGGCCGAGCACATCCCGCAACAGGCGGGTGAAGGGGTCCTTGGGCGCCTTGCCCGGCAAGGGGCGGGCGGGCAGTCCCCGGTGGGCGGCGGTCATGACCTTGGCCCAGACGCGGGCCGGAAGGCCGCCGCCGGTGACGCGGCGGGTCGGGCGGTTGTCGTCGTTGCCGATCCACACCCCGGCCACGTAGTCCGCCGTATAGCCGATGAACCAGGCGTCCCGGAAGTCGGCGCTGGTGCCGGTCTTTCCGGCGGCGGGGCGGGCGATGGCGGCGGCCTTGCCGGTGCCGTGGTCGATGACGCCCGCCAGCAGGCGGTTCAGGTAGTAGAGCGACTCCTCGTCGATCACCCGGCCCGGCCCGCCGCCCTGGCGTCGGTAGAGGGTCCGTCCGTCGCGCGCGCGGATGTCCTCGATGCCGTGCGGGATGACGCCGAAGCCGCCGTTGGCGAAGGGAGCATAGGCGCCCGTCAGCGGCAGGAGCGCGGTCTCCGACGTGCCGAGCGCCACCGACGGCGGCGCCGCGGCGGGAATGTCCAGGCCCAGGCGGCGGGCCGTCGCCAGGACCTTGGCCCGGCCCACCTGCTCGCTGATCCGCACGGCGACGGTGTTCAGGCTGTCGGCGACGGCCTCGGCCAGGGTCACCGGGCCGCGCGTGCGATGGTCGAAGTTGTCGGGACTCCAGCCGTCGACGGTGATCGGCGCGTCGACCACGGTGTCGTCGGGACGCATGCCGGACTCCACCGCCGTCAGATAGATGAACGGCTTGAAGGCGGAGCCGGGCTGGCGCAGGGCCTGGGTGGCGCGGTTGAACTGGCTGGCCGCGTAATCCCGCCCGCCGACCATGGCCCGGATGGCGCCCGACCCGTCCAGCACCACGATGGCGCCGTCCCCGGCCTCGGCCTTGCCGCCCTCGGCGGTCAGGACGTCGCGCAGGGCGGCTTCGGCGGCGGCCTGGAGGGCCGGGTCCAGGGTGGTGCGGATGACGATGTCGCTATCGACCGCGCCGACGTATTCGTCGGCCCGTTCCATGACCCAGTCGGCGAAATGCCGCCCCGGACGCGCCCGCGCCATCGCCGCGCCGTCGCCGCCCTGCCGCGCCGCCTGGGCCTGGGCGGCGGTCAGGACTCCGGCCTCGACCATCGATCCCAGGACCACGGCGGCCCGGTCACGCGCCGCCTGGGGGGAGGCGGCGGGGTTGTAGCGCGATGGCGCCTTCAGCAGACCGGCCAGGACGGCGGCCTGATAGGGCGTCACCTCGCGGGCGGAACGGCCGAAGTAGCGTTGGGCGGCGGCCTCGACGCCATAGGTCCCGGCGCCCAGGTAGACGCGGTTGAGGTAGAGCGTCAGGATCTGCGCCTTGGAGAACTTGGCCTCCAGCCACAGCGCCAGGAGCAGCTCCTGCACCTTGCGCTTCACGGTGCGCTCATGGCTCAGGAACAGGTTCTTGGCCGCCTGCTGGGTGATGGTGGAGCCGCCCTGGACCAGCCGCCGGGCGCGCAGGTTGACCCACATGGCGCGGGCCAGCCCCAGGACGTCGATGCCCATGTGGTCGTGGAAGCGGCGGTCTTCCACCGCCAGGACGGCGCCGGGCAGGTAGGGCGGCAGGTCCTGGACCTGGACCACCTCGCCGTAGAGCGCGCCGAAGCTGCCGATGCGGGTGCCGTCGGCGGCTTCCACCAGGATCGACGGGCGGCGCGTCGCCACCTCGATGGAGTCGACTTCGGGCAGGTCGTAGGCGAAGTAGCCCAGCGTCAGGATCAGGGCGATGACCATCCATACGACGGCGGTCAAGGCCCATCGGGTCAGGCGCCATGCCAGGCCGCCGCCTTTGCGCTCTTGCCGGGGGGCGCGTGATCTGGAATTCTTTGCCTTGGCCGCGCGGCCATGCGAAGTGCCTTCCGCTTTCGCCGCCGTCTTGCGGGGCGTAGTCTTGCGGGAGGCGCCCTTGGAAGCGGGGGCGCTGGTCTTGCGGGAGGGCGGACGCGTCTTTGATGCCATGGACCAGCCAATAGCATAGGCCGCCGCGCCCGAGAATCCCTGAGTGGCCGTCCGCCCGCGCGGCGGGGCCGCCAACCGCCGAAACGGGACCGACATGAGCGAGAACACCGTCTCCATTGACCTGCCGGAGGATCTGCGCGCCCGGCTGGAAGCCCTGGCCGAGCGCGAGGGCAAGAGCCTGGGCGAGTGCCTGTCGCAGGCGGTGGCCGAGTTCATCGAGACCTGGGAGGACTATCACCGCACGGTCCGCGCCCTGGAAAGCGGCGAGGACGACGACCGTCCCCACCTGCGGGCCATCAACGACTAGAGCAAATCCCGAGCGGACGGACACGTCCGCGACGACGTATTTGCTTATGACTCAAATCCCGAGCGGACGGCCTCGTCCGCGACGACGTATTTGCTTTAAAACAAAAGGATAGAGCGGGGTTCGCGACCGCCTGGGAGCGAGGGCCGCCTTAGCGGGCGTCGTCCGCCCCGGCTCCGGCCAGACCGTCGAGCAGGGCCATGGCGCCGCGCGTCGCCCGCTCGACGGCGGCGGCCTCGCCGGAAGCGCGCGCCAGCACGTATCCCCCCTGAATGACCGCCACCAGGGTCGCCGCCAGGTCGGCGGCGTCCAGGTGGCGCGGCACCTGTCCCAGATCCTGGGCCTGCCGCAGGCAGGTGGCGGCGCGGCGGCCGAGATCGTCGAAATAGCGCGCCAGCGGGGCATGGAG
>CAZFRK010000147.1:0-7608 GCA_964521375.1 uncultured Rhodobacterales bacterium | reverse complement strand
GCCCTTCTTATATCCAGGCTTTTTCCAGCGCGAAGAGTCGCCTGCTCAGCGATCTGAGTGTAGTGCAGCGGTGTGGGAGATTCGGCAAGGACCGCTTCAACAAGATGTTCGGCGCCTCGTCCGTAGCTCGTCAGAACCCGCGAGCCATCTTGTGAAACGCTGAAGTGACAAAGGCGAGACGATTTATCCCACAACAAAATCCCGAACTCTTTTGCGGTGTCTGGGAGCAAACCGTTCACTAAGGAGCGCGCGTAGTCTTCACTCCATGCGTGGCCGATACCTGAGCTCAACAGCGTCGAGGCCTCTGCGATCGTGCGTTCCCAGGTTTCATGCGTCATTGCACTGAAGTAATCAAGACCATCTATGTGGATCGAATGTATCCGGTCGCCACATACGGTCTGAACTAGATTTTTGAAAAATTCCCGATATGCCGAGACCCCCTCGAACCACTTGTCTATGGCCTCCACACCTGCAACCGGAAGGGGATAATTGCGGCCGATCAGAAGCCGGGAGATTTTTTGTTCGAGAATGTCATCCCAGGACGAATCACGTATCAATTTCTTGATCGCGCGAGCCTCGATCTGACGGATGCGTTCGCGGGTAATCTCATAGCTGTCCGCCACCTCCTGCAGCGTCTGGGTGGCTCTCTCGAAGCCGAGGCGGCGAACCAAAATGTCCCGCTCACGGTCGGAAAATGACAGCAGGGACCGTCGGAACTCGGTCAGAAGGTGCCCAGACTCCAGAAGCGTTTCCGGCATATCAGTCTGCGGCGGTCCCTGGTTAAGGGCGACCGTAAGAGCATGGAGAGTATCCCTCAGGGATTTGCGGCCGAAGTTTTGCTTCTCCAGCAAGGCCTCGGCAGACCAGTCTGCCAAATCCCCGATAGTCTCGATGCCGTTGGCTTGGAAGACATTTTCAGCCCGCACGGGCAGGTCAATGGTAGCAACTCTCCGGTTCGTTAGCCAGGGGGGGGCGACTCTCGCGAGTGCGCATGGGTCGTCGCAGTTAATGCCAACCGAATGATGGGCCCTGTACACGCCGGCTCGGTGCCGAATGTTGCGCTCCAGTTCGGCTTCATACTCAAGATAAGAGTCTTCATCGGTGATGGCCTGGTCTGCCAATGCCTCGGCATCCGAGGGATATTCGTTCAGGTAAAAAGACACCCATCCTTGTGGTTCTCGGGTCGTCGCATCCGTGCGTGGCGGCTCCGGGGATGTATCGGTTGCCGTTGGGTCTTCGAGGCTATATCCCCACCCCTGTAACCCGATAAACACCTCGGTTTCGTCTGCGATGCCGACCGGTGTGTTAGATGCGAGGTATGCCTTCGGCAACACATATTTCGCGGCCGCTGTCATGAGCATACGGCCGGGGTATGCCTCTGCAATTTCATCGAACCTATGCGACGGAGGACGATCAAAGCCAACATGCAGGACAGCTACGTCGTGGTCCGGATCCTTCCGCATTTTCCATGCACGCATGACAGCACCTAGATCACGACAGACGTTAACCGTCCATGTGCCGATAGGTGAGCGCACCATGAGAAATGCTCGAAGGGGGGCATCCGTCATTTGTCTGCGATCTCCGTCCTTCCCGCCTGAGCAAGTAATTCGACGAAGTCGATGCGCCCCTCCCTTGCTTGTGAGGCGAGTTCATTCACTCCCCATTCGGCAAGACGCTCTGCCATCTTGTATACAGACGTGTCGGAGACGCGATCTCCCAACAGCACTTCAATGGCTCGCCGCAGGGACTGGTCTGGATCAACGGTTCCTACGTTGAAGATCGTCGTCCGTTTCTGAACGTCAAATGGCTCCGCTCCCTGCGCCAAAGCAAGTCCTATGGCGAAACGGTATCCGTCGAGAAGATCGCGAAAGTGCCCCTCCTCCTGAAGCCACTTCAATTTTCCATGTGCGCTTTCCGAAAGGCCAATCGTGGTAGGCTCAGCAATGCTCATAGCGTCACCCTTTCCAGCCGCGAATGAGTGGAACTGATCTCTCTGATCTCGTATGCGGCGCCAATTCTCTCAGCGATGACGGCAAGGTCGGTTTCCTTCCGGATCTCACCGCTGTGAACGAGCAGAACGAACTGGCTTGTCACGGAAGGCAGATAGCTCAGGATATTATCGCGATGCTTCAGGTCCAGCCGCCCGAACGGCGTGTCCATAATGATTGGGCCGGCAGCGCGCCCTGTTCGGTTCAACCCGTCAATCAGGGACAGTGCTACGATCTGTTCCGCACCGGCGCTCCGCACGGCGACGTGATGCCCAGACGAATCCACGATCTGCAAACCATAGCTGCGGTTGATCTCTAAGCCGCGATAGCTCTTCTGCGTGGTCATATGCTTGAAGGCCTCATTCGCACGCGCTTCAACACGCTGTCGAAGTTTGTCCCTCAGCTGCTCAATGCTCTGGGAAAAGACCTTTTCGAGATCAGAGCATAGCGCAACCTTGACGGTGCTGCGTTGCGTACGGTCTTTAGTAAGGCCTTCGATTGCCTTTTGCGAAACTGCCAGCTCATCGCTCAGCCTTCTGCGCTGGGCATTCTGGTCTTGAATATCGCCCTGCAGCCGGCCTTCTTCTCGGATCTTTTCAGCGTGCAGAACGCGCTTACGAGCAATTTCCGCCGTGTCGTATCCCGCGATCTCGTCTCGTAGTTTTTCGATGTCGTTCTCTATCTGCGTCAGGCGAACCTGGTAGCCCTGCAAGTCCTTCTCTGCCTGCTGGAGTCGATCTTTTGCATTTGTACCGCGTATTTTCGAAAGCCCGTCAAGCTGGCCGGAAATTTCCTGTAACGACAGGCTACTATCGTTTATTGACTTCAGATCGGTTTCTGCTTTTCCCAGCGCTTGACCAATCTGGGCACGCCGTTCGTCGCTCAGGACCTGTGCGCAGGTCGGGCATTCCCGCGTATCCAGCAATTGTTGCAAGTCCGACACCTTTTGGGCCAACCCGCTCCGCGTCTTGATGGAGGCCACTAGCTCCTCTCGTCGGTGTTCAAGCTGATCGCGCCTAACCTGTAGCTGCGCGTCGATCAGGTCTTTCCATGCTCCGGATATCAGATCGAGGCGTTCGGCTTCTTTCCTTTCGCAATCCTCAAGCAGAGTCTTCTGCTCGCCGATCCTTGCGTCTAGTCTCGCTTTTACGCTAATCACAGACTGTGCCGCTTCAATTTCGTCGTCGAGTGCCATTCGTTCTTCACGAGTTTTTTTCAGCCTCTCGTTCAGGGCGCTAAGGTCACGGTCGATTGAATCGATTTTTCCTGTTAGTTCGGCATGTCGTTCCGCTTGCTTTTCAAGTCCTGCAATCTGCTTAAGATCAGCGTTTTGACGCTTTTGCGCCTGTTTCAGAATTGTTTGGATATCAATGCGGCCGTTCGTAAGTGCGGGAACGCCCAGAACTTGTTCTATAGCTTCTTTAATCTGCTGTCCTTGCTGACTGTCCTCAATCAGCAATGTCTCATATTCTTGGAGGAGCTCACCATCAAAGAGAAAAAAACGAGATATTTGTCTCGGAGCAATTAAACCAATCTCGGCCTCGACCCGCTCTCCGGATACTGCCGCGCCGTCACGCGTCAGATGAATGGACCAGGCAAAGTCTTCGGGTTTTGAAGGTATGGCGACCATCTGCCGTCGCTCGGCCACACGGCGCAGATCATAGGTATGGCCGTTGGCATCAAACTTGACGTGGACCTCTACTCTCCAGTCGTCCGCGAGAGCCGCATCCTTATTGACGATCTCTTGTAGTGGTATTGGAATTGAGTGACGGCCCACTGCTTCGCCATAGAAGGCCCAGCGGATCGCGTTCAGGATGCTCGTCTTGCCACGCATGTTGTCGCCAAAGACAATCATGACGTTTCGTTGTTCGTCCTGCGGAAACGTCAGTTCCATCTCGCCTTTGTAGGGCATGAAATTACGGGTTGTGACGGTGTGCAGCCTCATTCTGTCACTTCCTGTCCCTGGTGTGCTTTCCCGGCTTTCTCGACACGGTCCTCGATGAGGCGGTCCATCGCCTGAGTTGATAGTGTCCTGTCGTGGTTGAACTGGTATTTTTTTTGTATCTCGAAGCAGGCCTCAAGAAGATCGTCGTCAAGATCGTTGCCTATTGCCGTTCTGACCGAAAGGAGCGTTTGTAAACCGAGTTCATAATCGTCTGACATCAGACCTCCTCTTCCTCTTCCTCCAGGCCGCTGTCGAACAGGGCGCTTGGCTCGATTCCCATGCTAATTGCGATACTGCGTAACTCCGCACCTGCTCCCTTGTTTATTGCGTATTCGGCAAATTCAATAGCCCTGACCAATTCCGATTTGAGCAAGCCGATTTGTTCAGGTTCGTCGTTAACGTTGACCGGCGAAACGATGGCATCGTGAAGAACTGCAAGATGCTTGTTGGGCGCGCGACGCAGGACCCGCCCCCGCCGCTGGATGAACTGGCGAGGGTTCTGCGATGACGCGAGAATGAGCGCGTGGGAGACGTCCGGAATATCAATGCCTTCATCAAGGCAACGGATAGAGACCAGGATGCCGCCGAAAGATCGGAACCAGGACATGGTGGCGGCGCGGTCACCTTCCATTGTCGAATGGTACTCGACAGGGTTCATTCCATCTTTTCGAAGTTCGTCGAGAACCTGTGATAGCTGGTCGGCATCTTCGCAGTAGACAAGCCAGCTTTGTCCCTCACTGAAATGCATCTTTAACAAATCAGATGCGAGCCGGACCTTGGCTTTTGCTTTCTTGGCGATTCTCGACCGTTGTATGAGAAGCATCTTTGCCTTCTCGGATAGCCTCCGCGCGCCAGTGTCATCAGGGGATTGTCGAATGATTTCCCGACGTATTTTATCCGTGTAGTCTCTCCAGCTATCGGCTTCATCAGCCGTCAGATTAAGGGAGTGGGGGTGGTACTCATAGGGAACGAGGCGGCGTGCCCTGATTGCGTCCACCAGCGTAATCGGTGGCGGCACGACACCTCCGAAGTAGTCGAATATTTGACGGGTACCGTCCGGATCTCCGTAGCGAATGGGCGTTGCGCTCAGGCCGAGTCTAAAGCCGGCATTGAGTGACATGATACGCGCGTGCTGCGGGCTTCCGATCTGGTGTACCTCGTCCGCGACTAGCAGGAGGTGTACACCGTCAATTACTCTATCCCGAAAGGCCTCCGAGGAAGCAGTTTGCATTGTGGCAAGCACAATCCGGCCACCGTGCGTGGTGTCGGTTGCTGTCATGCCTTTCAGGCGATGAGACACCCGCCAAGTCTTGTTGCCGCCGCCGGCGAGCAACAAGGCAGCCTCCGGAATTTCATCCTTTATTTCGGAAGCCCACTGGTCAAGCAGCAGTCTGCTCGGAACCACCACCAACGCAGGATTTCCGTGCTCGATGTGTTGGCGTATCGCCATCAGCGCTGTGAAGGTCTTGCCGCTGCCGGTAGCGTGTTCAAAGATGCCCCGACCGCCCTGGGCCAACCACGCGCTTACGGCCTTTTCCTGGTGTGGTAAAGGAGTTCGTCGCTTTTCGGGAGACGGTGAGTCTTTAGGATCCACTGCTTCCAAGTCCTTAAATGCCGCCTTTTTAAGGTGAGCTAATGCTTCAGCGGGAAACGAAAACACTTCGATATCGGGATCGTTTTCTGCCCACAACGCATCGAAGTGGGCTGCATGCTTTTGGACTCGCTCCGCCTCCAGCCCACCACGGTAACTACAAAAAACTTCTACCGACTCAAAATTGCCCTGCAGGTGCCATCCGCTCCAGGTTTCATTGGCAGACCCTTTGAACGAAACGGCATTGCCCACGCCGTCTGAGAACACGCCTATCTTCTCGTGGTACAGCCCCTTCTTGTCGGCTCGGATCGCCACTTTAATTTCAAGCGCACCCACTAAAATTAACGTTGCCAAAATGCGCGTATTAAATGCCGTTTCTTCAGAGGCGAGCAATTCCTCGATGTGTTGAAACAGCTTGTCTGCGACGACGTTGCTCTTGCGCGCGTATCCAAGAGCAATGCTGTTGATATCTTCTTCAGAGAGTTCTGGTGAGCATATTAGTTCTACGCGGCCGCCGCGGCGGGCAAATTCGACAACGGACGTTCCGATCACATCAAAAACCGTGGATCGGAAGTAGCCGACAGCCCGTTTATAGATAATTGAGTTTAAAAGGCAGGGCCGGTAAAATTCTCGGACAGGGTCTTCCTTTAACGAACGGTATTCGGTTTCTAGGTCGAGTGCCGAAAGATCCCCGAGAAAAGGGGCGGCGGCGCGGTCGGTAGTTCGGCTGATCATTTCGCCCCCCCTTCTTGGCATCTCTGCGGCGTTTTCCACCGCTCCTGAGATGCCTGCCTGCCGTCAAGGCGCCCCCGCGTAGGCCGGTTCGCCGCTGCCGACCGGTTCCGCATCCGTTTCGAGATTAGTGACCTCAAAGCCTTCGGAGACCGAGGTGAGGGTCGCAGGGTCGAAGCGCCCTATAGAATGGGCGGCGTAGCTCCAATCCGCCTCAACTGAGAGCCAGCGCCTTCCGAGAGCCTGCGCCACTGCCCCGGTGGTGTTACTGCCAGCAAAGGGGTCGAGCACTATGTCGCCCTCGTCCGTCAAGAATTTGACGAAGAACTCAACCAGTGTAGAGGGCATTCGGGCTGGATGAATCGGAACAGCTCGATCGAGACAAAACTTGCGATAGTCATCACTCGATAGCGTGTTAGAGGCTTTCAGGAGGTTGGTTGTCGCCTCTAAGTACTCTGCGAAAACCTTAGGCGTGATAACTCCGTCAAGAGAAGGTAACGCTTCGGTGCCGCCTACATTGGGGGGAATCGCGCCGTTGTTGTTCACCTTGAAGCTCTCAGCACCAATATGGTGCTCCGAGGGCCGCGCGCCAGCATTGTACTTGCCAGTCTCAATGAGGCGTTTCATGCTAGGGCTGTACTCGCGCAGCACCTTTCGGTTGTCTGCCTTTGGGCGAGGGGTCGGGGACATCCACCAGATGCGGGTGAAGGCGTCTTTCACCCGTACTCGATCCTTGTTGACCCATTCAACTGGCGATGGCAGTCGGGCCGGGTTATACCATATAAATTCTTGACATAGGTGCAGGTCGCCCTTCTTAAGGAAGCGCAGAAACGCTTCCAGAACATGAGTCGACATGGTGGGCTGGCCGGGCATCCAGGCATTGCCGATCTCAATGACGATGGAGCCGTTCTCGGTGACGATGTCACGGAGAAGGGGGGCGAACTTGGCGAACCAGCGAATGTACTCATCGCCCTGCAAGTTGCCGTAGCTCTTTTTGGTATTGAGCGGAAACGGTGGCGAGGTGAACGCGAGCTGGACCTTGCCCTTATATGTCTCAAGTGGCTTGCTGCGCAGCACTTTTAGGGAGTCTCCACAGTAGGCCGACCCCAATCGTGTTGTGTAGATGGGCGTTGATGCCCGGCGACCCTGTCTAAGTGCCTCGGCGATCCTGACGCTGTGCGTTTCCCCCCATGCTGGCATGACGCGAATCCGTTCCCTCTCAAGTCTGTTTCAACAATATCTAGATAGCTAGCTGCCGTAAACACCTGACGGGCTGTGGAAGGATTCGGATCATATCAGAGTCTGATTCGAAACTCCGTGAAGGATATCAGGGCCTTGCAAGAAGGCGGGTG
>CAZFRK010000146.1:0-7620 GCA_964521375.1 uncultured Rhodobacterales bacterium | reverse complement strand
CCGAGGCCGAAGGCCGCGCCCAGGCGGCGCCAGCCGGCCAGCCCGGCGAGGCCGGCGGCGAAACGACGAAGGATCTCCATCATGCCTCGACGGCGGCGGAGGGAACGTCCTCCGGCAGGTTACGCACGCGCAGGCGGCGGATGCGGCGGGGGTCGGCGTCGACCACCTCGAACTCCAGGCCGGTGGGATGGGATATCAGCTCGCCGCGCAGGGGCACGCGGCCGATCAGACGGAAGACCAGTCCGCCGAGGGTATCGGTGTCTTCCTTTTCTTCCTCGCTGAACAGGACGCCGAAGCGTTCCTCGAAATCCTCCAGCGGCACGCGGGCGTCGGCGTTCAAGGTGCCGTCGGCGCCGAGCAGCATTTCCGGGTCGGTGTCGGTCTCGTGCTCGTCCTCGATCTCGCCGACGATCTGCTCGATCATGTCCTCGATGGTGACGAGGCCGTCGATGCCGCCGTATTCGTCCACCACCAGGGCCATGTGGACGCGCTTCAGGCGCATTTCCAGAAGCAGGTCGAGAACCCGGATGGCCGGGCTGACGAACAGTACCCGGCGCAGCAGGTGGCGCAGGTCCACCTCACGCCCTTTGGCCAGGACCGGCAGGATGTCCTTGATGTGGATCATCCCCAGGACCTCGTCCAAGGTCTCGCGGTAGACCGGCAGGCGCGAATGGTTGCAGCGTTGCAGCACGTCGGCGAGGTCGGCCAGCTTGGTCGAGACCTCGACGCCGGTGATGTCGGCCCGCGGGATCATGACGTCATAGGCCGTCAGGTCGCGCAGATGCAGGATGTTGCCGAGAAGGAGCCGTTCGTGGGAATCGATGGCCGCGCCGTCGTCGCGCTCCTCCATCAGTTCCTCGATGGCGTCCCGCACCGGATCGTCGCTGCGTCGCGTCCCGGGCAACATGCGACGCAGCAGCGTCAGCAGGGACCCGGTGTCGTCCGCCCCGTTGTCACGGGGCCGTCTACTCGAAGGCTCGTCGTTCATCTTTCATCCAAGGGGAAGGAAGGAAGAGCGGCGTCGTCACCAACGGCGTAGGGATCGGCGATCCCCAGTCCGGCGAGAACGTCGATCTCCAATCGCTCCATTTCCTCTGCCTCGTCATCGTCCTGGTGATCATACCCCAAGAGGTGGAGAACACCATGGATGATCAGGTGACAACAATGATCGGAAAAGGCCTTGCCCTGCTCGGCGGCTTCCCGGCGGCAGGTCTCGAAGGCCAGGATGACGTCGCCCAGCGCCTCGGCCTCCTCCGGCTCGGGCGGCTGGACGCCGAATTCGCGGGCGGCGAAGGACAGGACGTTGGTCGGGCCGTCCTTTCCGCGATAGGTCTTGTTCAGGCTGGCGACGCGGGCGTCGTCGGTCAGGACCACGGCCAGGGAGAGGGCCGCGTCGTCTTCCTCCGCCCCCCGAATGGCCGCCGTCACCGCCCTCTCGACGATGCTTTCCAGCGCCTCGTCCCCGTTCGGCGGACCCTCCGACCAGCGGTCGTCCTCGATCAGGACCGACAGATCGACCATCGGCGTTTGGGTCCCGGTCACGCGCCGCCCCCCGTCTTGCGCCGATCCTGAAGTTCGTAGGCATTGACGATGCGCGTCACCAGATCGTGGCGCATGACGTCCTCCTTGGTGAAGCGGGTCATGCCGACACCGGCGACGTCGCCCAGCACCTCCACCGCGTCGGCGAGGCCGGAGCGCGCCCCCAGGGGCAGGTCCACCTGGCTCAGGTCGCCCGTCACCACCATGCGGGAGTTTTCGCCGAGCCGGGTGAGAAACATCTTCATCTGCGTCGGCGTGGTGTTCTGCGCCTCGTCCAGGATGACGAAGGCGTTGGCCAGGGTCCGCCCGCGCATGAAGGCCAGCGGCGCGACCTCGATCTCCTGGGTTTCCAGCGCCTTCACCACCGTATCGCCGGGCAGCATGTCGTGCAGGGCGTCGTAGAGCGGGCGCAGGTAGGGGTCCACCTTGTCGCGCATGTCGCCGGGCAGGAAGCCCAGGCGTTCCCCGGCCTCGACGGCGGGACGGGACAGGATGATGCGGTCGATGCGACCGGTGATCTTCAGGGCCACGGCCATGGCCACGGCCATGTAGGTCTTGCCGGTTCCGGCGGGCCCGACGCCGAAGGTCAGTTCATGGGTCCGCATGGCGCGGATGTAGTCGGCCTGTGTCGGGGTACGCGGCACGATGTGGCGCTTGCGGGTGCGGATGGTCAGATCCTCGACCCCCGTGGTGCCGACCACCGTCGCCGGGTCCTTGGGCAGCATGCGCACGGCGGCGTCGACCTCGGCCAGGCTCAGGTCGTCGGTGTGGCGGGCCTTTTCGTACAGGCTTTCAAGCGCCGCGCGGGCGGACACCACGGCCTTTTCCGGCCCTTCGATGGTGACGGCGTTGCCGAGCGTCGCCAGGGACACGCCCAGGTTCCCCTCCAGGCGTTCCAGGTTGGCGTTGTGGGGGCCGAAGACGATCGGCAGAAGCGCGTTCTCTTCAAGCGTCAGGGTGATGCGAATGACCCGGTCCTCCTAGCCCTTGCCCAGACCCGCGCCGATCACGCGGCATCGGCGGCGGGGCGCTCGCCGGTCAGGCTTCCGGCGGTCACTTCGATGATGCGCAGGCGGACGATCTCGCCGTGCAGGCCCTCGGCGCCGGCCAGATGCACCGGCTGCATATAGGGACTGCGACCGACGAGTTGGCCCGGCAGCTTCCCGGCGCGATCCAGAAGAACGTCCATCTCGCGGCCCAGGCAAGAGCGGTTGAAGGCTCCCTGCTGCTCCATCAGAAGGCCCTGCAAGGCGGCCAGCCGTTCGGACTTGGCCTCTTCCGAAAGCTGGTCCTCCAGCCCCGCCGCCGGTGTTCCCGGGCGGGCGCTGTACTTGAAGGAATAGGCCTGGATGAAGCCGACCTCGGCCACCAGATCCATGGTCGCCTGGAAATCGCGCTCGGTTTCGCCGGGGAAACCGACGATGAAGTCCGACGACAGGGCGAGGTCGGGCTGGGCGTCGCGCAGGCGGGCCACCAGATCGCGGTACTGGGCGCCGGTGTGGCCGCGGTTCATGGCCCGCAGGATACGGTCGGACCCGGACTGCACGGGCAGATGCAGGAAGGGCATCAGGGCCGGAACGTCGCGATGGGCCTCGATCAGGTCGTCGGCCAGATCGCGCGGATGGCTGGTGGTGTAGCGGATGCGGTCCAGGCCGTCGATGGTGGCCAACTCGCGGATCAAGTGGCCCAGGCCCCACTCCCCACTGGACGGCGACAGCCCGTGGTAGGCGTTGACGTTCTGCCCCAGAAGCGTGATCTCGCGCGCTCCGGAGGCGACCAGGGCGCGCGCCTCGGCCAGGACCTTGTCGACCGGGCGGGAGTATTCGGCGCCGCGGGTGTAGGGCACCACGCAGAAGGTGCAGAACTTGTCGCAGCCTTCCTGCACCGACAGGAAGGCCGAAGGGCCGTTCGCCGTCGGCGCGGGCAGATGGTCGAACTTCACGTCGGCGGGGAAGTCGGTGGACAGAACGCCGCGCCCCGGCCCGTCGCCGTCCTCGGCCTTCATGCGCTCGACGCGGGCGACCAACTCGGGAAGCTTGTGATAGGTCTGCGGCCCCATGACGATGTCGACATAAGGCGCGCGCTCCAGGATGAAGTCGCCCTCGGCCTGGGCGACGCATCCCGCGACGGCGATCATCAGGTCGCGGGAGATCCCGGCGGCCTTGCGTTCGTCCTTGATCTTGCGCAGACGCCCCAGTTCGGAGAACACCTTCTCCGACGCCTTTTCGCGGATATGGCAGGTGTTCAGGACCACCAGATCGGCGTCGTCCGGTGCCTCGGCGTCGCTCCAGCCCAAGGGGCCGAGCAGATCGGCCATGCGCTCGGAGTCGTAGACGTTCATTTGGCACCCGTAGGTGCGGATAAAGAGTTTCTTCGTGCTCACGGGACCGCCGTTCTCTCGCTCTCTCGCCCATCATAGGGGGCGTCGCGGGAAAACGCGCACGCTAGCAAAGAGCGGCGGGGAGTCAAGCGGTCCTACGCGGGTTCGCCGACACGGTCGTCGCCATCGGCGGCCTGTACCGGGGTATCGCCGAAAATGATCGTTTGATGATCGGGCAGGACGGCCCGGTCGCGACCGGACCGCTTGGCCTCATACATGCGCTGGTCGGCCAGTTCCACCAACTGGTCCCAATCGCTGGCGTCGTCGATGCCCCGCTCGGCGATGCCGATGGAGGCCGTCAACGGCGTCCCGTCGGGCCGCAGGCCGAATCCCGTGGCCCGCAGGCGGCGCAACAGCACCTCCATGCCTTCCATGGTCATGTCCGGAAGGACGGCCAGGAATTCCTCGCCGCCCCAACGCACCACCTGGTCGGACCGGCGCAAGCCGCCGCGCAGGCGCTCGACCATGGTGCGCAACGCCTCGTCACCGGCCTCATGGCCGTAGGTGTCGTTGATGGACTTGAAGTGGTCGAGGTCGAAGAAGGCGATGGTCAGCGGCTTGCCCGACATGGTCGACAGGCGGAACAGCAGATCGAGCGCCTCGCCGCCCGACCGCCGGGTGTAGGCGCCGGTCAGCGGGTCGGACATGGCCTTGTTGACCAGGGTCGTCATGTAGTGGAGCTGGGTCATGCCCGAGAACATGGAGACGCCGATGGTCAGGCCCATGAACCACACCGCCGGTCCCAGTTCCTGAAGGGTGATCTCCTGGCCCGACATGCCCAGTCCGATGGCGAAGCAGGCCAGGGCGGGCAGGGAGAAGAGGATCACCTCCAGCGCCGTCAGCGGAAAGATGGCCAGCCCCGCCAGGACGACGCTGGGCATCAGGCCATAGAGCTGCATCAACAGGTTCATCTCGCCGTCCAGGCGCAGGCCGGCCACCACTTGCAGCGAGGCCAGATAGAACAGCGGCGGCACCAGCAACATGGCCATGAGGTGGGTGCGCGCCTGCACGTAGGGACGCAGGGACGACACCTCGCGCGGCCACGCCAGGATGGCGAAGACCACCGCCGAGGCAATCCGCAGCCCCGTCATCATCGCCCATTCCGGCCAGTCGAAGACCCACCAGTCGATGACCGACCACAGGGGCACCAGCAGCGCGAAGACGGTCGACACCATCCGCACGCGGGTCATCGTCACCGTGGCGACGTGGCGCCGAATATGACCGGCGTGGCTGACCGGGCTGATGAGGCTGAGAATCTGTTCCCGCGACAACTTCATCACGGGGGCCAGAATGGAATGGATGATCGTCTTGGTCATCGGCGCCTTCCACGCAGGGCCGGGGGTCGCCCGGCGGCGTTACAAAAAAGGGGTTACGCCAATGGCGGCAATATGACCATCAAAAAAATGAAATTACTGCTTTTGGGAGATCAGTCGCGCCGCCCCGTCAACAAACGGTTGAATCCGGTCCGCGTCGCCGCCTCCGCGTGACGGGCCAGGGCCTTGCGGTCGGCGAAGCTGTCGGCGGCCACCGGCTCCATGAACTCGACCTCGGCGGTGAAGGCGCCGCGCCGCATGACCTCCCACAGGTGCGGCGCCAGCTCCATGTCGCCGTACCAGGCGTAGAAGGGACGCTGCTCGTAGCCCATGGGAAGGCCGCCGTAGCGGGTGTAGGCCACGGCGATGGGCTGGACCGTCACCGGCACGGCGCCGACGGCGCTTTCGGCGACGTTGAACAGCGCGCTCTTGAACGGCAGGACCCGGTTGCCGTCCGACGAGGTGCCTTCCGGGAACAGGATCAGCGGCTCGCCTTCCGTCAGGCGGGCGGCGATCCGGTCGCGGTGCTTCCCGGCGGCGGCGGGCCGCCGGTCGACGAAGACCGTCCGCGCCACCAGGGCCAGGAAGCCGATGCCCGGCCACTTCCGCACTTCCGCCTTGGCGACGAAGCTGCCCGGGATCAAGGCGCCCAGCAGGAAGATGTCCAGATAGCTGACGTGGTTGCTGACCATCAGCAGCGGGCGATCCGTCGCCGGAGCGCCGTGCACGACCACGTTCATGCGCACCAGATACTTCGCCGTCACCCGCATGTAGAAGCGAGAAATGTCGCGATAGCGCCAGTCCGCCGCCAGCGCCGCCAGATAGGGCGGCAGCAGAAGCAGCGTCCACAGGACGAAGAGAAACAGCCGCAGGGCGGCGGAGGCGGTGTCGAGAGCGGAGCGCATGGCGGTCAGCGGGCGGTGCGGTCGTAATGCTTGTAGTACTTCTCCGCCACTTGGTCGGTCTTGACCAGGACGCAGACATCCGTGGTGTTGAACTGGTGGTCGACCACGGCTCCGTCGCCGACCCAGCCGCCCAGCCGCAGGTATCCCTTGACCAGCGGCGGCACCGAGGCCAACCCGCGCGCCGGATGGATCTCGTCGGGCTTCAGAAGGTCCATGGAGACGTAGCGGTCCGGCAGGGCCTTGGGCCGCAGGTCCGGGGGCGCCATGTGGTTGTGGTAGAGGTAGCTGAGCGGCAGCGCCATGGCCTTGGGGTCGGTGCCCAGAAGGCTGGCGCAACCGAACATCAGGCCGATGTCGTGGTGGAAGACGTAGGCGGCGATGCCGCGCCACAGAAGCTGCATGGTCGACTTGTTGCGGTGGGCCGCGTCGATGCACGACCGCCCCAGTTCCAACACGTTGCCGGGGAAGGTCAGGACCGGCGCGATATCGTATTCGTCCGAGGTGTAGAACCGACCGGCGGCCTCGGCGTGCTCGCGCCGCATCAGGCGATAGGTGCCGACGACGCCGTCGGCCCCCAGGCCCTTGGAGCGGTCGATGACCAGAAGATGTTCGCAATGATCGTCGAAAGCGTCGAAATCGCGCCCCGTCTCCGCCATTTCCGCGCTGGGCCGCGCCCCGCGCTCGGCGTAGAAGACGCGATACCGCAGTTCCTGCGCGGCGCGGATCTCGGCCTCGCTTTCCGCCAGACGGATTTCGTGATCGCCCTGAATCAGACCTTCAACCGCCGCCATGTCGCCCCTGATGCTGGAGTTGCCGATGTGCCCGCCCGCGAGAGCGGTCAGGACTCTTCGCCGTCCTTCAGGGGCACACCATACAGTTCCAGGCGGTGGCCGACCAGACGATAGCCGTAGCGACGCGCGATATAGGTCTGAATCTCTTCGATTTCCTCGCTGTGGAACTCGATGACCTTGCCGGACTTCATGTCGATCAGGTGATCGTGGTGCTCGTCGCTGACTTCCTCGTAGCGGGCGCGCCCGTCGCCGAAGTCGTGGCGGGCCAGGATGTCGTTCTCCTCGAACAGACGAACCGTGCGGTAGACCGTGGCGATGGAAATGCGCGGATCGACCGCCGTGGAGCGGCGATAGACCTCCTCGACATCAGGATGGTCGCTGGCTTCCGACAGGACGCGCGCGATGACGCGTCGTTGCTCGGTCATCTTCATGCCCCGCTCGATGCACATCTGTTCGATGCGCGACGGCGCCTGATGCCCCTTGTCCATACTGGCCTCTTTCCGATTAGCCGTTCAGAGAATCCGCCGGAGCGGCGATCATGCCGTGGCGTCCGGACACCCGCCGGGGTCCAGTGACGCCCGACGGCGCCCCGCCGGGCGCCAGCTGAGTCAGAGCGACGCCATATGAAAAGCGCCGTTGCGGTGACCGCCACGGCGCTTTTCCATCAAGACAAGGCCAAGGGCTCAGGACGC
>CAZFRK010000145.1:0-7658 GCA_964521375.1 uncultured Rhodobacterales bacterium | reverse complement strand
TCCGATCCCGACCTCTTCGAGGCCGAAATGGACAAGGTGTTCAACAACACCTGGGTCTGGGTCGGCCATGAAAGCGAAGTGCCCGAGAGTGGCTCCTACAAGACGTCCTACATCGGCAAGCAGCCGGTGATCGTCAGCCGCGACCGCAAGGGCGAGATCCACGTCCTGCTGAACCGCTGCCGCCACCGCGCCGCCACCGTCTGCGAAGGCAAGCGCGGCAAGGCCAAGAGCTTCGTCTGCCCCTATCACGGCTGGGGCTACGCCCTGGACGGCCAGCTGCGCGCCATTCCGAAGCCCGCCGAATACGAAGGCGTCTTCGAAAAGGAAGACTATCCGCTGATCAAGGTCCGCCACGAGACCTATCACGGCATGATCTTCGCCACCATGAAGGAAGACCTGGAGCGCCTCGACAGCTTCCTGGGCGGCGCCAAGAAGTGGATCGACCTCTTCATGAAGCAGTCCGGCGGCTACCCGATGAAGGTGCTGGGCGACCACCGCTTCCGCTTCCCCGGCAACTGGAAGATCCAGTTGGAGAACACCACCGACGCCTACCACTTCCCGGTGGTCCACAAGTCCTTCGTCAGCTCGCTCGACGATCAGACCAGCCAGGTCTTCGACTTCCTGGACGGCGAAGGCTTCGTCGAGGATCTGGGCAACGGCCACAGCGTCATGGTGATGATCCCCGATCTGGTCGACCTGGAAGCCGACCTGGACCGCCCCATCCCCGACCGCTTCGTCGACTTCGCCAAGGAGCTGGAGAAGGAAGGCTACAAGGATGAGGAAATCCGTCGTCTGGTGCGCGCCGTCGGCGGCTCGGGCTTCAACCTGAACCTGTTCCCGAACGTCGCCTGCTCCATGGCCTTCTTCCGCGTCCTGCGCCCGATCTCGGTCGAGGAAACGGAAATCCATCACGTCGCCCTCGGCGGCGAAGGCGCTCCGGCGGCCTTCAACCAGCTGCGCATGCGCCTGCACGAACACTTCCAGGGTCCCATGGGCTTCGGCACGCCGGACGACGCGGAAGCCTGGGAGCGGGTGCAGAAGGGCTCCTACGCGGGCATCGACGAGGAGTGGATCCTAGTCAACCGCGGCCAGGCGCACCTCAAGACCAGCGCCGACGGCAACCCGCAGGGCGCGGTCTGCTCGGAAACGGGCATGCGCGGCGCCTACCGCCAGTACAAGAAGATGATGACGGCCTGACGCCGCAGCAAAGGGAACAACGCATCATGACCGACCTGATGAACGCGGTGACGGCCTTCATCTACCAGGAAGCCGACATGCTCGACTTCAAGGAATACGAGGCCTGGCTGGACCTGTGGGCCGAAGACGGCATCTACGTGGTGCCCATCGACCCGGAGGCCGAGGACTACGCCAACACCCTCAACTTCGCCTACGACAAGGCCGACATGCGCCGCTTGCGCGTCAATCGCCTGACCAGCGGCGAGGCCGTCTCCACCCAGACGACCCCTAAGACCGTGCGCGCCCCGACCCGCTTCCGCATCCTGGAGCAGTCCGGCGACAGCGTGACGGTTCGCTGTGCCCAGCACATCAGCGAAAACCGCCACGGCAACCTGCGCACCTATCCGGCCGACGTCACCTACACGCTGGTGAAGAACGGCGACGGCTTCCGCATGCGGGAAAAGATCGTCCGTCTTCTCAATTCGGACAATCACCTGTCGAGCATCGGCTATATCCTGTAAGGGGAGGGAATTCATGGTCTCTGGGGCTGTCGTCACCGGCGCCGCGCAAGGCTTGGGCAAGCAGATCGCCGCCGCCCTCCACCGCGCGGGATACGCCGTCGCCATCACCGACGTCCGGGCCGAAGCCGCCGCCGAGGCGGCGGCCGAGATCGCGCCGTCGGGAGAGCGCGTCACGGCCTTCGCCCTGGACGTCACCCGCAAGGAGGACTTCACCGCCGGGCTTGCCCGCGCGGTGGAGGCCTTCGGCCGGGTCGACGTTCTGGTCAACAACGCGGCCATGACCCCGACCACGCCGGTCATGGAGATCACCGCCGAGGAATTCGACGCGGTGACCGCCATCAACCAGCGCGGAACCTTTTTCGGCTGTCAGGTCTTCGGGGCGCATTTCGCGTCCCAGGGCCATGGCCGGATCATCAACATGGCGTCCCTGGCGGGTCAGAACGGTGGCACCGCGTCGGGCGCCCACTATGCGTCCAGCAAGGGCGCCATCCTGACCATGACCAAGATCTTCGCCCGTCAACTGGCCGCCGACGGAGTGACGGTCAACGCCGTCGCTCCCGGCCCCATGGACCTGCCGTCGGTGCGCGCCGCCGTTCCGACCGACAAGCTGGAGCAGATCATCCAGGGCATGATTCCGGTCAAGAGCCTGGGTGACGCGGACTTCGTCGCCGAAACGGTGGTCCGTCTGGCGGGCAAGGACGCGGGCTTCGTCACCGGCGCGGCCTGGGACATCAACGGCGGCATTTTCATGCGCTAATACGGCCGGCGGGTCGAAGGGAAGAGTTGAGATGAGCACGATTGAGATGATCGAGGTTGTCGTCGCCGCGCGCGAGGATCAGGCGGCGGGCATCGTCGTCCTGGACCTTGCCCGCCCCGATGGCGGTCCCCTGCCCGCCTTCGAGGCCGGCGCCCATATCGACGTCCATGTGACGGACGATCTGATCCGCCAGTACTCGCTGTGCAATCCGCCGGGCGAGACGGCGCGCTACCGCGTCGGCGTGCTCAACGACCCCAATTCGCGCGGCGGTTCGGTGGCCATCCATCGCGACTTCCAGGTCGGACGGACGGTCCGCGTCTCGGTGCCGCGCAACCACTTCCCGCTGCACGACGAGGCCGATCATTCGGTTCTCGTCGGCGGTGGCATCGGCGTCACGCCGATGATCGCCATGGCCTATGCCCTGCAAGCGGCGGGACGCTCCTTCGAGCTGCACTACTGCGCCCGCGCCCGTGACCGGGCCGGGTTCCTCGACGAATTGGCGGCGGCCTTCGGCGACAGCCTGACCTTGCATTTCGACGAGGACGGAGACGCGGCGATGCTGCGACCGGCGGCGCTGCTATCCGGTCGGTCCGCCGACACCCATGTCTACGTCTGCGGCCCGTCGGGCTTCATGGACTGGGTCATCGCCCAGGCCAAGGAGGCCGGTCTGGAAAGCGGACGGATCCACTACGAATACTTCAACGCCGAGATCGACACCCACGGCGCCGCCTTCGAGGTCGAGGCGCGCAAGTCGGGCAAGATTCTCAAGGTCGGCGAGGATCAGACCATTCTCGACGCGCTGGTCGGCGCCGGGATCAAGGTCGACAAGTCGTGCGAACAGGGTGTCTGCGGCACCTGCATCTGCGACGTCCTCGAAGGCACCCCGGACCACAAGGACAAGTTCCTGACGGAGGAAGAGCGCGAGGACAACGACCAGATCGTCGTTTGCTGCTCACGATCGAAGACCCCCCGGCTGGTTCTTGATATCTAGAAACAAATACGCGGGTAATCGTCAGACGACCAAGAACAAGAAACGACCTTCGGACGGCCAACAAAAAGCAGGCCGGCGGAGGGCCAGTCCAAGAACGGCAGCACATTCAGGGAAGCTTCGTGTCCTTCGCGGCACGCAGCCTCTACCCAAACCGTCACGCGGGGGGGCGCCCCCCGGAAGGCACGTGTTCATGCATCGGAGACACTCCATGAAGTCCTTGTTCAAGTCGCTGAAATTCGCCGTCGCCGGCATCGTCCTGGCCGCCGGTTCGGCCCAGGCGCAGGAGACCGTCCTGACGCTCTCCAACTGGCTGCCGCCCAGCCACCCGGTCGTCACGGACATGATCATGCCGTGGGCCGAGCAGGTGAAGGAAGCCACCAACGGTCGCGTCACCATCAACATGCTGGCCAAGGGCCTGGGCCATCCCAAGGCCCATTTCGACATCGCCCGCGACGGTCTGGCCGACGTCACCTTTTCCGTTCACGGCTACACCCCGGGCCGCTTCCTGCTGACCCAGGTCGCCGAGTTCCCCTTCTCCGGCAAGACGTCCGAAGCCATGTCGGTCGCCTACTGGACCGTCTACAACAAGTACTTCATGAAGGCGAACGAGCATGAGGGCACCAAGCTCCTCGGCCTGTTCACCCACGGCCCCGGCCACATCTTCACCACCAACAAGGCCGTCACCTCGGCCGCCGACCTCAAGGGCCTGAAGATGCGCGTCGGCGGCGGCGCCATCAACGAGATCGCCACCGGCCTGGGCTCCGTCCCGCTGCTCAAGCCCGCCCGCGAGAGCTATGAACTGATGTCCAACGGCGTCGCCGACGGCACCTACCTGCCGCTCGAATCCGTCGTCGCCTTCAACGTCGACGGCCTGCTGAAGCACGGCACCCTGGTTCCGGGCGGCCTGTACAACATCAGCTTTTTCCTGGTCATGAACGAAGGCCGCTGGAACGCCCTGTCCAAGGAAGACCAGGACGCCATCATGAGCGTTTCCGGCGAGCATTTCGCCCGTCTGGCCGGCAAGGCCTGGGACGCCGCCGACGCCGCCGCGCTGAAGAAGATGCAGGACCAGGGCAACGAGATCATCCCCGCCAGCGACATGCTGGTCGGCGAGATCATCGACGTCTCCACCCCGATCGAGGAAAAGTGGATCGCCGAGGCCGAGGGCAAGGGCGTGGACGCCCGCGCCGCCCTGGAAGACCTTCGCGCCCTCGCCAAGGCGTACAAGTAATCCTCTGACCCCGGCAACCCACGGAGGGTGGCATGACCAAGCAAGCGCAGGGACCCGTCGCCCGGGCGGTTCGCGGCATTCTGGAGGTGATCATCGAACGCCTCCTGGCCGTCACCGCCTCGGTGATCATGTTCCTGATGATGATGTTCACGCTGATCGACGTCCTCGGTCGCAACCTTTTCAACGCGCCCCTGCCGGGCGGGTTCGAGGTGACCGAGCTTCTGTTGGCGGTGATCATCTTCCTCGGCCTGCCCATGGTGACGTCCGAGGCGACGCATGTGGACGTGGATCTGTGCGATCCGACGGTGCCCGAACCGCTGAAACCCTATCAGGACGCGGCCATCGGCATCATCAACATCGTCGCCTTCGCCACCCTCACGTGGATGCTGTGGGAGTTCTTCCAGAGGACCCTGCAATACGAGGACACGACGGCCATCCTGGAGATCCCCTACGCCGGGCTGGTCTTCCTGATGGTCGTCATGGCCGCCCTGTCGACCGTCGCCCAGACGGCGATGTTGTTCCTGACCCGCGGTCGGCGCCTGTTCGGGCGCCCGGCCAAGGTCGTCCTCCCCTCATCCGACGGCAAGGAGCACTGATCATGCAGGAAAGCCTGATCGGCTTCGCTGCCCTGCTCGCCCTCATTTTCGCCCGTGTGCCTCTGGCCATCGCCATGGGCGTGGTCGGCGTCGCCGGGTTCGGCTACGTCCAGGTCTTCGAGTTCGGCAATCCGCGCGGCTGGGACGCCGCCTTGAACATGGTCTCGCAGGTCGCCTTCGATACCGGCCTGTCCTACGGCCTGTCGGTGGTGCCGCTGTTCATCCTGATGGGCAACCTGATCACCGAGGCTGGGATCAGCGCCCAGCTTTACCGCGCCTCCAACGCCTTCCTCGGCCATCTGCGCGGCGGCCTCGCGCTCGCCACCGTGGTCTCCTGCGGCGCCTTCTCGGCGGTCTGCGGCAGTTCCATGGCCACGGCGGCCACCATGGCGAAGGTCGCCATGCCGCCCATGCGCCAGTACAAGTACGCCGACACCCTGGCCAGCGGCTCCATCGCCGCCGGAGGCACGCTGGGCATTCTCATTCCGCCGAGCGTCATCCTGGTGGTCTACGGTCTGATCACCGAAACCAGCATCGGCCACCTCTTCATCGCCGGTCTGCTGCCCGGTCTGGTCGGCATCATCCTTTATCTGGTCGCCGTCGCCGTCACCGTGACGCTCGATCCGTCCCTCGGTCCGGCGGGCGAAAGGGCTTCCTGGCGGGAGCGTCTGGTCGCCTTCAAGGACGTCTGGGGCATCGTGCTGCTGTTCACCGTCGTCATGGGCGGCATCTACCTGGGCGCCTTCACGCCGACGGAAGCCGCGGGCATCGGCGCCTCCGGCGCCTTCTTCCTGGCCCTGCTGCGCCGCCGCCTGACATGGCACGGCCTGCACAAGGCGCTGTCCGGGTCCGTGCGGACGACGGCCATGCTGTTCTTCCTGGTCATCGGCGCCGAGATGTTCTCCAACTTCATCAACCTGGCCGGAATGCCCGGCGCGCTGCGCGACATGGTCATGGGGGCCGAAATCTCGCCCGCCCTGGTGATCGTCGGCATCCTCGCGGTCTATCTGGTGCTCGGCTGTGTCCTGGAAAGCATGTCCATGATCCTGCTGACCGTGCCGGTGTTCTATCCCGTCGTCCAGGCGCTCGGCTTCGACCTGGTGTGGTTCGGCATCGTCGTCGTGGTGGTCACGGAAATCAGCCTGATCACACCGCCTGTGGGCCTGAACGTCTTCGTCCTGCGCACGGTGCTTCCCGACGTCTCCCTGCGCACCATATTCAAGGGCGTCGCCCCCTTCTGGGTGGCCGACATCGTCCGTCTGGCGCTGATCGCCAGCATTCCGGCCCTGTCGCTGGCCCTGCCCCAGATGATCGGTTGAGGGAGGTACGTCCATGCTGCCAGAGATCAAGAGCATCCTCTACGCCGCCGACCTCAGTGACCTGTCGCTGACCGCCTTCGAGCGCGCCGCCGCCGAGTCCGTCCGCCACGGCGCCCAGTTGCACGTCCTGCACGTGGTCGAGGCGCCCTCCGGCGCCGGGGCCAAGCTGATCGCCAACTACCTGGCCGACGAGGAAATCCAGGCCATGCGTCAGGGCGGGGTCCAGCACCTGACCGAGATTCTCGGCGACCGCATCCGCCAGTTCATCGACGACCAGATCGCCGACCGCGTGGCCCTTCCCTTCCCCCCGGTCCCGCACGTCGAGGAAGGCCGCCCGCCGGAGGTCATCATCAGTGTCGCCGACGAGATCGAGGCCGACCTGATCGTCCTCGGCACCCGGACGCGCACGCACTCCATCCTCGGGCGGTTCTTCGTCGGCTCTACGGCGCAAAGCGTCCTGCAATTGTCGGACCGCCCCCTGCTCATCGTTCCCCTGAAAGGCTGACGCCGGAGATATCCATGCCCATCGCCCGTATCACCATGATGTCCGGCCGCACGGACGAACAGAAGGCCACCCTCATCAGCGAGGTGACCGAGGCCATCATGCGGGCGGTCGGCGCCCCGCGCCAGAACGTCACCGTCCTGATCGACGAGCTGCCGAAGGATCATTTCGGCCTCGGCGGTGTCCAGGCATCCAAACTCTAACTTCCGACCCGATAAGGAGACGCCCACCATGGCCGATCTCGACCCCCGCGATTTTCGCCGTGCCCTCGGGCAGTTCCCCACCGGCGTGACCATCATCACCACCATCGACGCCGACGGCGCGCCGGTCGGCGTCACCGCCAGCAGCTTCAATTCGGTGTCCATTGATCCGCCGCTGGTCCTGTGGTCCGTGGACAAGAACGCCTTCTCCGCCGAGACCTTCCGAACCGCCGAAACCTTCGCGGTCAACGTCCTGTCCAGCGACCAGATGGACCTGTCCAACCGCTTCGCCAGCCGGGGCGAGGACAAGTTCGGCGGCATTTCCTGGTCGGCGGGCGTCGGCGGCAGCCCGGTCTTCCCCGACG
>CAZFRK010000144.1:0-7727 GCA_964521375.1 uncultured Rhodobacterales bacterium | reverse complement strand
GCGACGACCCTGGCCGCCTTCCTGCCGCTGGCCTTCTGGAGCGGCGTGGTCGGCGAATTCATGAAGTACCTGCCGATCACCCTGATGGCGACGCTGTCGGCCTCGCTCATCATGGCCCTGATCTTCGTGCCGACCCTGGGGGCCTATTTCGGCAAGCCCGGCGAGGGCGATCCCGAAAGCATGAAGGCCCTGGCGGCGTCGGAAACCGGCGCCATCAAGGACCTGACCGGCATCACCGGCATCTACGCCCGCTCCCTGGACCGGGCGCTGACCCATCCGGGCAAGGTGGTGCTGGGCGCCGTCGTGCTGCTGGTCGCCTCGCAGGTGCTCTACGGCGCCTTCGGGCGCGGCGTGGAGTTCTTCCCCCACGTCGAGCCGCAGAACGCCAACATCCTGGTCCATGCGCGCGGCAACCTGTCGATCCACGAAAAGGACGCCCTGGTGAAGGAGGTCGAGGACATCGTCCTGGAGTATCCGGAACTGAAGTCCGTCTACACCATCGTTGGCCAGGGCGCCGGGCAGCAGGACAGCCCGCCCGACGTAATCGGTCAGATCGGCATCGAGTTCACGGAATGGGGGCACCGCCGCGACGCCAACGTGGTGATGGAGGACATGCGTGGCCGCACCGATCGGTTGGCGGGCATCGAGGTCGAGTTCCAGGAGCAGGAGTCCGGTCCGCCCGTGGGCAAGCCGGTGCAGGTGCAATTGACCGGCGGCAATGTGGAGACGCTTTCCGCCGCCGCCCTGGACCTGCGCGCCCTGCTGGAGCAAATCGGCACCTTCACCGATGTCGAGGACACCTCCAACGTACCGGGCATCGAATGGAAGATGACCGTGGACCGCGCCCAGGCCGCCAAGTTCGGCGTCGACGTCCAGGCGGTGGGCGACATGGTGCGCATGGTCACGCGCGGCCTGAAGGTCACCGACTACCTGCCCGACGGCGCCGACGAGGAGATCGACATCGTGACCCGCTTCCCGGAGGGGCAGCGGTCGTTGGAACAGCTCGACCATCTGTTCGTCAACACCGACGCCGGAAGCGTTCCCATCACCACCTTCGTCGAGCGTACGGCGCAGCCCAAAACCGGCGAGATTCGCCGGGTCGACGGGCACCAGATGGTGCTGGTGCGGGCCGACGTGGCCGAGGGGCTTCTGGTCGACGATCAGGTCAAGGCGCTGAAGGACCGCCTGGAGGTGGGCGATGTCCTGCCGCCCGGCGTGCACGCCACCTTCAAAGGCGAGGACGAGGAACAGCGGGAATCCCAGCAGTTCCTGGTAAAGGCCTTCGGCGTCGCCATGTTCATCATGGCGATCATCCTGGTGACCCAGTTCAACAGCTTCTATTCCGCCTTCCTGATCCTGTCGGCGGTCATCATGTCGACCATCGGCGTGTTTCTGGGGCTGTTGCTGTTCCACCAGCCCTTCGGGGTCATCATGTCGGGCATCGGCGTCATCGCCTTGGCGGGCATCGTGGTCAACAACAACATCGTGCTGATCGACACCTTCGACCGCCTGCGCGAGGACCTGGGCGACGCCCGCGAGGCCGTCGTGCGGACGGGCGCGCAGCGCCTGCGGCCGGTGCTCCTGACCACCGGGACGACCATGCTCGGCCTGCTGCCGATGATGTTCAAGATCAACGTGGACTTCGTGAACCGCGACGTGACGGTGGGCAGCCCGTCCATGCAATGGTGGTCGCAGCTGTCCATCGCCATCGTCTGCGGCCTGGCCTTCGCCACGGTCCTGACCCTGATCGTCACCCCCTGCCTGCTGATGCTGCGCGAGGAGGTCAGCCATTGGTGGCGTCACCGCAAGGCGAGGCGGGCGGAAGCGGCCTGAGGCCTTCGTTCGTCGTCGGGGTCCAAGACGGGAAACGCAGCCGTCCTTCGGGGCGGCGGCGTTTTCGCGTCTCAGGCGTTGGCTTGGGCCGTCCCCGGTCTATCCCAGGACGCCGAAGCTTTGCACCAGACTGCCGACCAGCAGGTGCCAGCCGTCCACCAGGACGAAGAAGATGAGCTTGAAGGGCATGGACAACATCATCGGCGGCAGCATCATCATGCCCATGGACATCAGGACGCTGGCGATCACCATGTCGATGACGATGAAGGGCACGTAGAGCAGGAAGCCGATTTCGAAGGCGCGCAGAAGCTCCGAGATCATGAAGGCCGGAACCACGGCCCGCAGCGGCGTGTCCTGGGGCGTCTCCACCGGTCCCACGTTGGCCAAGTCCATGAAAAGCTGAAGATCCTTGGGCCGCGTGTGTTGCAGCATGAAGTCGCGGAACGGCGCCGTGGCGCGCTCGAAGGCCTCGAACTCGTCGATCTGCTGGTTGATGAGCGGCACCATCCCGGCGTCCCAGGCCGCCGAGAAGACCGGCGCCATGATGAAGATGGTCAGGAACAGGGCCAGACTGACCATCACCTGGTTCGGCGGCGAGGTGCCGGTTCCCAGGGCATGGCGCAGGATCGAGAAGACGATCAGGAAGCGCGTGAAGGTGGTCACCATCAAGAGGGCGGACGGCGCCAGGGTCAGCACCGTCATCAGGATGATGAGCTGGGTGATGCGGGCCGTCACCGAGCCGTCCGGGTTGCCCAGGTCGATGGTGACTTCCTGCGCCACGGCTGGTCCGGCCCACAGCAGCCCGGCGCCCAGCGTCAGGATGGCGAAGGCGGCGGCGGCCCAGGCAGGCACTGTGGGCACGGCGCGACGCGACGGGAGGGGCGGGACCCGGACGGTCTTGGGCCGGGGGATCATGGGCGGGCCTCCGTGGCCGTCGTCTCCGCCGCGTCCGGTCCGCCGTCGCCTCGGGACGCGGGGGAGGGCACGGCGGGAGGCGCCTCGGGCAGGGTGAAGCGGGGCGGGACGATGGCGCGCTCGACCACTTGGTCGGCGCCTTGGCCGCCGATCAGCAACAGGTGCTCGACGTCGTCGCGGGCCACCAGGACCAGGCGCCGCCGGGCGTCCAGGGGCAGGATCTCGCGGACCCGTAAACGGCGGTGCGGGCGTCCGCCGCGCCGCATGCCGGTCATGGCGCCGGGCAGGCCGAAGCGGCGCGCGGCCCAGCCGCCCAGCAGGATGATGCCGAGCAGCAGGAGAAGGACGAGGGCGGCTTGCACATAGGCCGAGGTCGCGGACTCCATGGGGACCGGGCGCTCCTAGGTTTCCTGATCGGTGTCCGTCCCGCGCGGCGCGTCGGGGCGGTAGGCGGCGGCGAGGGTCTGGTGGCGGCGTTCGCCCCCGGCGCCCTCCCGCCGTGCCTGAGGTCCATAGCGGTCCGTCAGTTCGGTGGCAAGGCTGTCGAGGTCGTAAAGCACCGCTTCCAGGTCCGGGCGCAGGCGCCGCCCTTCGTCGATGGGCAGGGCGCGGGCGGCCTCGCAGGCGGCGCGGGTGCGCTGTTCCAGGTCGGCCAGGGGCACCAGATGCCCTTCGCCGAGCAGGCGCCGGGCCTCGGCCAGACCGTGGGCGAGGGCCCGCAGGTCGGCGGCCACGGCGTCGATGGCGGCGGGGCGCGGCGCGCTCATGGACCCGGCTCCCCTGGTGGTTCCATGGACGGTTCCAGGGGCGGGTCCGGAGGCGGCGTCATGGATTGGTTCAGACGGTAGACGTAGGCCAGGATTTCCGACACCGCCGTATAGGCCTCCAGGGGGATTTCCGCGTCCAGGTCCATGGCCGCCAGAATCTGGACCAGGGCCGCGTCCTGACGCACCCGCACGCCGGACTCGAAGGCCAGGGTGAGGATCTGTTCGGCCACCCACCCCTTGCCGGAGGCGACGACGCGCGGCGCGTCCGGACGGTCGGGGTCGTCGGCCAGGGCCACGGCCAGGGTCGAGGGCGCGCCGTCGTCGCGGACGTGGACGGCGGAATCGGGATCGTTGATCGTGCGCGGCACGCCCCGGTTGGGCGGCCGGGCCTTGCCTTGGTCTTCGGCCACCGCTGGCTCCCTGACGGCAGGCGTGAATGGACGGGTCGGCGCGCGATGATGGTCGCGCTGCGGCGCTTAATAAACATTTAAGGTCGGAGGGCTAGGGTTCGCCGACGGTCGGGCGGTGTTTTACGGTTTCTTAAAACGGGTCGGCGCACACTGGGCGCACGATCTCTGGAACGACCAAGCCTCTGGAACGGCCTGCCTTGTTTAACGACCAACGGCGCGGTGACGGGAGCCGGTGATGGACATCAACAATCTGGCGCTGTTCAAGATGGCGCGCACGAAGATGGATTATGTCGCCCAGCGGCAGAAGGTGCTGGCGGAAAACATCGCCAACGCCGACACGCCGAACTACCGCGCCAAGGATCTGCGCGAGCCGAACTTCAAGAAGATGGCCCTGGACGCCATGGACACGACGCCGAAGCAGGCGGTGACGCAGCCCGGCCACGTCCAGGCGGCCTTGCCCGACAAGGGGCCGTTCCGCGAGATTTCCGAACGCAAGACCTTCGAGACCTCCATCGACGGCAACAAGGTCGTCCTGGAAGAGCAGGTCGAGAAGATGGCCGAGGGGCGCGGCCAGTACACCCTGGCCACGACCCTGTTCAAGAAGAACCTGCAGATGCTCAAGACCGCGCTCGGCAAGGGCGGTTGAGGACGACGGACAAGGACGTCTGACCGATGGATGATCTTTCCAAGGCTTCCCGCATCGCTTCCAGCGGCATGAAGGCCCAGGCCAAGCGCCTGCGCGTGGTGTCGGAAAACCTGGCCAACGCCGACTCGCTGGCCACCACGCCGGGCGGCGATCCCTATCGCCGCAAGCTGATCACCTTCAAGAACGAGCTGGACCGCGCCGACGACCTGACCAAGGTCACCGCCGACAAGACCATCCGCGACCAGAGCGACTTCGGTCGCGAATACAATCCCGGCCATCCGGCCGCCGATGCCCAGGGCTACGTCCTGACCCCCAACGTCAATCCGCTGGTGGAGGTCATGGACATGCGCGAGGCCGAGCGGTCCTACGAGGCCAACATGCACGTGATTTCCGTCTCCCGCGAGATGGTGGCGAAAACCATCGACCTGCTGCGCTGAGGGGGCCGTCGCGCCGCCCGCTGTAAGGACTTCCGCCCATGGCCGTCAGTTTCAACTCCGCCATTTCCGCCTACCAGAAGGCGGCCCAGCAGGTTCTGGGCGAGGGGACCAAGGCCGAGCCCGCCGAGCAGGCCCAGGGCGGCGGGTCCTTCGCCGGTCTGGTGCGCGACAGCCTGAAGACGGCCATCGACGTCAACAAGCAGTCCGAGGAGATGAGCCTCAAGGGGATCTCCGGCGAGGCGGACATGCGTGACGTGGTGATCGCCGTCAACAACGCCGAACAGGCCTTGAACACCGTGGTCGCGGTGCGCGATAAGGTGATTTCCGCCTATCAGGAAATCATCAAGATGCCGATCTGAGGCGGTTGGTCGCTCCGGCGCCCCGCCTCTGACGGAGGACCCATGAACGAGACCATGATCCTGGACATCGCCCGCGACGGCGTCATGACCATGCTGTTGGTCGCCGGTCCGCTGCTGCTGCTGGGCCTGAGTATCGGTATCCTGATTTCCCTGTTCCAGACGCTGACGTCCCTGCAGGAAATGACCCTGGTCTTCGTGCCCAAGATCCTGGTCATCTTCGGCTCGCTCATCATGCTCCTGCCCTACATGATCTCCCAGTTGACGGAATTCATGCAGCGCATGATGGACACCATCGTCGCGTTGCCCTGACGGCGCGCGGCCCGGCGGGAGGCCCTCTTGCTCGATCAGTATCTGACGCAGAACGCCTTCGGCCTTGTCCTGGTCTTCGTCCGCGTCGGCGCCGCCTTCCTGGTCCTGCCGGGGTTCAGCGCCAGCTACGTGGCGACGCGCTTCCGCCTGTTGCTGGCCATCATGATCACCCTGGTGGTCTATCCGCTGGTCCTGCCGGTCCTGCCACCGCCGCCCGGCTCCGCCGGGGGGCTGGTCCTGCTGATCGTCTTCGAAGCCTTTTACGGCGCCTTCCTGGGCCTGATCGCCAACATGGTCATGAGCGCCCTGCATTTCGCCGGGACCTCCATCGGCCGCGACACCGGCATGATGAACGCCATGGTCTTCGACCCGGTGACCGAACAGCAGGGCGCCCTGGTCATCGGCCTGATCAGCAACGTCGCCGTGGTGCTGATCCTGGTGACCGGGCTGCACCATCTGATGATCCAGGCCATCGTCGCCAGCTACAGCCTGTTCGTGCCGGGCACGGCGCCGATCCCCGGCGATCACCTGTCGGTCTTCGTCGACAGCCTGCAACGGGCCTTCGAGATCGGTCTGCGCCTGGCCAGCCCCTTCATCATGTTCGCCCTGGTGTTCCAGAGCAGCATGGGCGTCATGGCCCGCCTGGCACCGCAGTTCAACGTCTTCTTCGTGGCGCTGCCGTTGCAGCTCATGCTGGGCCTCGGCCTCCTGTGGGTGGCGCTGCCCGTCTTCATGCTGGTCTTCCTCGGCTACTTCGAGGACGTCCTCGAAGGTTTCATCGGATAGGCGGGACCGGGACCGGACGATGAGCGAGGAAGACAAGGACTCCAAGACAGAAGACCCGACAGAGAAGCGACTGGGCAAGGCGCGCGAGGAAGGCGACGTTCCCATGTCCCAGGAAATCGGCTACCTGGGCACCCTGGTCGGGGCGCTGATCGCCGTCACGGTCCTGCTGCCATGGGGCCTGTCGCGCATGTATTACGACATGCGCCATTTCCTGGAAAACATGCACACCGTCCCCATGGATCTGGAGGGCCTGCGGCTGACGGTGGTCAACCTGCTGACCGACATCTTCCTGTCGCTGGTTCCCCTCTTCGGGCTTCTCATCCTGATGGGTGTCGGACTGACCCTGGCCCAGATCGGCTTCCTCTGGGCGCCCAAGAAGATGCAACCGAAGCTCAGCAAGGTCAGCCCGATCAGCGGCGTGAAGCGGCTGATTTCCATGCAGAAGGTGGTCGACCTCATCAAGAGCGTGCTGAAGGTCATCCTCATCGGCCTGGTGCTGACGCTGATCGTCGTGCCGCTGGCCAAGCATCCCGACGTCACCATGCGCCAGGACTTCTGGCAGACGTTGCAGGACATCCAGTATCTTCTGACCATGCTGCTGCTGTCGGTGATCGTCGTCTTCACCATCATCGCCATCGGCGATTTGGTCTATCAGCGCCATAAACACACAGAGAAGCTCAAGATGACCAAGCAGGAGGTCAAGGACGAGCGCAAGCAGTCCGAAGGCGATCCCCAGGTCAAGAGCCGCATCGCCCGTCTGCGCATGCAGCGCCACCGCGACCGCATGATGGCCAGCGTGCCGACGGCCAGCGTGGTCATCACCAACCCGACCCATTTCGCCGTCGCCCTGTTCTACGACAGCGACACCATGAACGCGCCCAAGCTGGTGGCCAAGGGCGTCGACTTCCTGGCCCTGAAGATCCGCGAGGTGGCGACCGAGAACGACGTGCCCATCGTCGAGAACCCGCCGCTGGCGCGTGCCCTTTACGCCATCGTCGAAATCGACCAGGAAGTGCCGCCCGAGCACTACAAGGCGGTGGCCGAGGTGATCGGCTACGTCATGCGTCTGAAGACGCCCCCGCGGCGTCCGGCGCCCGAGCCGCCGCGCGACGGGCCGGGGGTGGGCGCGGCATGAGCCTCGACGATACCGCGCTGGTCCTGCTCGCCGCCGCCCTGGTCGCCTTGATCCTGGCGCTTCTGGCCGTCCTTTGGGCGGCACGGTGGCGTGACCGGGCCGAGCGGGTGGCGCGTCGCGCCGCCGTGAT
>CAZFRK010000143.1:0-7817 GCA_964521375.1 uncultured Rhodobacterales bacterium | reverse complement strand
GCCAACCCGCAGAAGGCCGTGACCTTCGTCAAGCGCCTGATCGGTCAGGACGGCGTCGACGTCATCATTGGCGGCTCGGCCTCTGGTGAAACCCTGGCCGTCATGCCGCTGGTCGAGCAGGCGGGCGTTCCGTTCATTTCCTTCGCCGGATCGAAGAAGATCGTCGATCCGGTCCAGAAGTGGACCTTCAAGACCCCGCACACCGACACCATGGCCTGCGAAAAGATCTTCGTGGACATGAAGGCGCAGGGCCTGACGAAGATCGCCATGATCTCCGGCACCGGCGGCTTCGGCCAGTCCATGCAGGCCGAGTGCAAGGAAAAGGCCCCCGAGTACGGCGTCGAGATCCTGGCCGACGAGACCTACGGTCCCAAGGACACGGACATGACCGCCCAGCTCACCAAGATCAAGAGCACCGACGGCGTTCAGGCCGTGCTGAACCCGGGCTTCGGCCAGGGTCCGGCCATCGTCACCAAGAACTTCCGCCAGCTCGGCATCGAGGTTCCGCTGTACCAGTCGCATGGCGTGGCCTCGAAGAAGTTCATCGAACTGGCCGGTGACGCCGCCGAAGGCGTCCGTCTGCCCGCCGCCGCCCTGCTGGTCGCCGACCAGCTGTCGGACGATGATCCGCAGAAGCCGGTGGTGGTCGCCTACAAGTCCGCCTACGAAGCCGCCCACGGCGCCGGGTCCGTCTCGACCTTCGGTGGCCATGCCTACGACGGCCTGATGCTGATCGTCGACGCCATCAAGCGCGCCGGAAGCACCGACAAGGCCGCCGTCCGCGACGCCCTGGAGCAGACCACCGGCTACATGGGCACGGCGGGCGAGGTGAACTTCTCCGCCACCGACCACCTGGGCCTGACGCTCGACGCTTTCCGCATGCTGGAAATCAAGGGCGGCGACTGGTCCTATGCCCCATCCGAGGGCTAAGCCCCGACCGTCCTCCCGGTACGGTGATCCGCGCCGCCGGTGTCTTTCGACAGGCACCGGCGGACGGATACCCGTCCGGCGGAACCCGGGCGCCTTTCACGCTTTCCGCATTCATCACCGGCGATTGTCACCATGCTCGGCGAATTCATCCAGTATCTCTTTTCCGGGCTGACCAGCGGGGCCATCTATGCCCTGGTCGGCCTGGGTTTCGCGCTCATCTACAACTCCAGCCACGTCATCAACTTCGCCCAGGGCGAGTTCGTGATGCTGGGGGGCATGAGTACGGTCTTCATCGCCGGAGCCGGCGTGCCCCTGCCGCTGGCCGTGCTGCTGGCCGTCGCGGTGACGACCGTCGTTGGGTTCGCGCTGGAGAAGCTGGCCGTCGAGCAGACCAAGAACGCCTCGGTGGTGACGCTGATCATCATCACCATCGGCGCCTCCATCGCCATCCGCGGCGCGGCGCAGGTGATCTTCGACAAGCAGTTCCACACCCTGCCGTCCTTCTCCGGCGACACCCCCATCCAGATCGCCGGGGCGACCATCACGCCGCAGACCCTGTGGGTTCTGGGAATCACGGTGGTCATCGTGGTGGCGCTGCAATGGTTCTTCGCCAAGACCCTGACCGGAAAGGCCATCCTGGCGACGTCCCACAACGCCCTGGCCGCCAAGCTGGTGGGGATCAACACCAATTTCATCCTGCTCATGAGCTTCGGCATCTCGGCGGCGCTCGGCGCCGTGGCCGGGGTGCTCATCACGCCGATCACCTCGACCAACTTCGAGGTCGGGATCATGCTGGGCCTGAAGGGCTTCTCGGCGGCCATCCTGGGCGGGCTCGGCTCGGCCTTCGGGGCCATCGCGGGCGGTCTGATCCTGGGCCTGGTGGAGGCGTTCGGAGCGGGCTACATCTCTTCGGAATACAAGGATGCCATGGCCTTCATCATCATCCTTCTGGCGCTCTTCTTCATGCCCAGCGGCCTGTTCGGCAAGCGCGGCACGGATCGGGTTTGAGGAGGGGAACGGACCGATGACCGACTTCTGGAGCGCGCGCCGCGCCGGCCTGCTGATCCTGATCGCCGTTCTGGTGGCCATTCCGACGGCCTTGCAGAACCCCTTTCAGATGGGCATCGCCATCAATATCGGCTTCAACGCCATCGTGGCGATCGGCCTCAACCTGCTGATCGGCTACGCCGGGCAGATATCCCTGGGCCATGCCGGGTTCCTGGGCCTCGGCGCCTATTTCTCGGCCATCACGGTGGAGCGGTTCGGCTGGCCGCCGCTGCTGTCGATGGTGGTCGCCGCCGTCGTCGTCGGCCTGCTGGCCTTCGTCGTGGCGCGTCCCATCCTGCGGCTGAAGGGGCATTACCTCGCCATGGCGACGCTGGGCCTTGGCGTCATCATCTCCATCGTCCTGAACCAGGAAGCGGAATGGACCGGCGGGCCGGATGGCATGGCCGTCGCCGACTTCTCCCTCCTCGGCTATACGGTGACGCCCGCCTTCATCAATCCCATGGAATGGTACGTCATCGTCTCGGTCATCCTGGTGATCGCCGTGTGGCTGTCGCTCAACATCATCGACAGCCCGGTGGGGCGGGCCTTGCGCTCGGTCCATGGGTCCGAGGTCGCGGCCGAGGTGGTCGGCGTCGACACCACCAAGTTCAAGGTTCTGGTGTTCGTCGTCTCGTCCGTCTTCGCCTCGGTGGCGGGCAGCCTGCACGCCCATTACCTGGGCTTCATCAATCCCGATCAGGCTGGCTTCTTCCATAGCGTCGAACTGGTCATCATGGTTGTCCTGGGCGGCATGGCCTCGACCTACGGGGCCGTCGTCGGCGCCGCCATCCTGACCGCGCTGCCGCAGTTCCTGACCTTCCTGGAGGACTTCGAGCACCTGATTTTCGGCCTGATCATGATGCTGGTCATGATCTTCCTGCCGAAGGGCATCGTGCCCACGCTGGAAGCCCGGTTCCGTCGCGACAAGCACGAGGAGTCCGCCTGATGTCGCTGCTCCGCGTTGAAAATCTCGTCAAGGAGTTCGGCGGCGTCCATGCCATCGACGACCTGAGCTTCACGATCAATCCCGGCACCATCCACTCCATCATCGGACCGAACGGCGCCGGAAAGACGACGCTGTTCAACCTGGTGACGGGCGTCTATACGCCGACCTCGGGGGCGGTGCTGTTCAACGACGAACCGGTCACCGGAAAGGCGCCCTATGAATTGGCGTCGCGCGGCATGTCGCGGACCTTCCAGAACCTGCAAATCTGCATGAACATGACGGCGCTGGAGAATGTTCTGGTGGGGCGCCACCTGCACCTCAACAGCGGCTTCCTGTCGTCGCTGTTCCGGCTGCCATCCATCGTTCGCGGGGACCGCGAGGCCCGTGAGCTGGGCCAGGAGCTGATGGCCTTCGTCGGCCTCGAGAAATACATCCGTTGGGACGCCGAAAGCATGCCCTATGGGGCGCTCAAGCGCCTTGAAATCGCCCGCGCCCTGGCCGCCGAGCCGAAGCTTCTGCTTCTCGACGAACCGGCCGCCGGTCTCAACGAGGCGGAAAGCCGAGAGATCGACGAAGTCATCAAGAAGGTGGCGGAGCAGGGCGTGACGGTGGTCCTGGTCGAGCATGACATGAAGATGGTCATGGAGATTTCCGACCACATCCTGGTGCTCGACTACGGTCGCAAGCTGACCGAGGGCACGCCGAAGGAAGTGCGCGAAAACCCCGACGTGATCGCGGCCTATCTGGGCCAGATGGCCTGACCGGGGACGGGAGAAGATTGACCATGTTGCTGGAAGTTTCCGGTCTGAAGAGCAGCTACGGGCGCATCGAGGCCCTGCACGGCATCGACGTCCAGGTGGGCGAGGGCGAGCTGGTCGCCCTGGTCGGCGCCAACGGCGCCGGGAAGACGACTTTCCTGCGCGCCATTTCCGGTGTCCAGCCGATCACGGCGGGGACCATCACCTTCGACGGCCAGGACATCTCCAAGGCCAAGCCGCAGGCCCGGGTCGCCGTCGGCATCAGCCAGGTTCCGGAAGGACGGCAGGTGTTCGGCGCCCTGTCGGTGGAGGACAACCTGCGCCTTGGCGCCTACCGTCGGCGGGGCGACGACAGCGCCGCCGATATGGATCGCATCTACGAAACCTTCCCCATCCTGAAGAAGAAGCGCCTGCAGGCCGCGGGAACCCTGTCGGGTGGCCAGCAGCAGATGCTCGCCATGGGGCGGGCGCTGATGGCCCATCCGCGCCTGCTGCTCCTGGACGAGCCGTCGATGGGCTTGGCGCCGCTTCTGGTGGGCGAGATCTTCAACATCGTGCAGATGCTGAAGGAGCAGGGCACGACCATCCTGCTGGTCGAGCAAAACGCCTATTCGGCGCTGGCCATCGCCGACCGCGGCTATGTGATCGAAACGGGAAGCATCATCCTGACCGACACCGGGCAGAACCTAATCAACGACGAAAAGGTGAAGGCCGCCTATCTGGGCATGTAGCCTTCCCCCGCGTCCCGGAAAGAGCCTCTCCGGCAAGGTGTCGGCGAGGCCTTTTTTTCATCTACGGCCCGTTCAGAAAAATGGTTACATCTGAAACCAATTCGCCCTATAGTCTGGCTATGTTAAGAATCCTTCTAGGGAGAGACGCGACATGACGAAGACCTTCGCCTCCACCGGCGACCTTGGGGAAAAGACGATCACCTTCGCCAAGCTGGGCGAGGGCGCCTATGCCTTCACCGCCGAGGGTGACCCTAACACGGGCGTCATCATCGGCGACGACGGCGTCATGGTCCTGGACACCCAGGCGACCCCCCTGATGGCCGAGAAGGTCCTGGCCGAGATTCGCAAGGTGACGGACAAGCCCATCAAGTACGTCGTCCTGACGCACTACCACGCCGTCCGCGTCCTGGGCGCCGCCGCCTACAATCCGGAAGCCATCATCTGTTCCCGCCGCACCTACGACCTGATCGTCGAGCGCGGCCAGCAGGACTGGGAGAGCGAGTTCGGGCGCTTCCCGCGACTGTTCCAGGGCCACGAGAGCATTCCCGGCCTGACCTGGCCGACCCTGGTCATCGACGGTAAGCTGACCGTCGATCTGGGCAACCAGAGGGTCGAGATCTGGAATCCGGGCCGCGGGCACACCGCCGGAGACACCATCGGCTGGCTGCCCGATCAGCGCATCCTCTATTCCGGCGATCTGGTGGAATACGGCGCCACCCCCTACACCGGCGATGCCCACTTGCAGGACTGGCCGCACACCTTGCAGGTGCTGCGCGACCTGAAGCCGACGGCCCTGGTCCCGGGCCGCGGCGACGCCCTGACGACGCCCGAGCAGTGCGAGGAGGCGATGGCCGGAACCCAGGACTTCCTGACCGACCTCTATCGGACGGCCCAGGACGGCGTCGCCAAGGGGCTGGACCTGAAGGACATCTTCAAGCTGTGCAAGCAGACGATGGACCCGAAGTTCGGCGACTGGGTCATCTATGAACACTGCATGCCCTTCGACGTGGCCCGCGCCGTGGACGAGGCCAAGGGCCTGGACCATCCGCGAATCTGGACCGCCGAGCGCGATCAGGAAATGTGGGGCGCCTTGAACAACTAACGACGGACCGTATCCGACCGTCTTCGCGAGGCCCCGGTGGAAACGCCGGGGCCTCTTGCGTTTTTCTTCCCACTCGCCGATCTCAAGGCAAGCACGCCCAGAGTGGTTTTCGCACCCAGGCGGTCGCGAAATCCACTCTGTCCTTTTCTATTTTATGGCTACTACGTCGTCGCGGACGTTTTCGTCCGCTCGGGATTTGCTCTCTAGGGAGAGACCCATGGAGAAAGTCGTCAAGACGGACGCCGAATGGCGTGCCCTTCTGACCCCGGAGCAGTACGCGGTGACGCGCCTGAAGGGCACGGAGCGACCGTTTTCGGGAGCCTATTGCGATACCCACGTTCCCGGTCTCTATGCCTGCGTCTGTTGCGATCTGCCGTTGTTCGACAGCCGGACCAAGTTCGACAGCGGCACCGGCTGGCCCAGCTTCACCGCGCCGGTCGAGGCGGACCATGTGACCGAAGAGCAGGACCGCGGCCATGGAATGGTCAGGACGGAGGTCCTCTGCGCCCGGTGCGACGCCCACCTGGGGCATGTGTTCGACGACGGGCCGCCGCCGACCGGCCTACGCTACTGCATCAATTCGGCGTCCCTGCGAAAGGTCGGCTGACCCATGGCCTGGGCGGCGGAGGACCGCGCGGCCCTGGCCCTGGCCGAGGAGCTTTTCGCGCCGCTGGGGACGCTGCGCGCGCGGCGCATGTTCGGTGGCGGCGGTCTCTACGCCGATGGCCTGTTCTTCTGCATCCTCATGGGCGGCGAGATCTACCTGAAGGCGGACGCCGCCTCCGAGGCCCTGTTCCGGGCGGCGGGCGGCAGGCCGTTCGAATATCGCCAGCCAAAGAGGGGGCGTGTGACGCGCCTCGGCTATTGGACGCTGCCGGAGAGCGCCGTCGACGACGCGGAGGAGGCCCTCGTTTGGGGGCGCCGGGCCCTGGCGGCGGCGGCGCGGGCCGGATAGGGCGAAGTCCAGAAAAGGGGCGCACGTCCGTGTTGGGTGTCGCAAAACGATCATACATTAGCGCTTGAATATTTCGATAATTCTGGAAATATAGTTTTTATGAAAACGTTCGATGCCGTCTCCTTGCTCTCAGCCCTGGCCCATGACGCTCGTTTGAGCGTCTTCCGCCTTCTGGTCGGGCGTCCGGGGCTGTCGGCGGGGGAGCTGGCCGAGGCGTTGGGGATGCCGCCTTCCACGCTGTCCTTTCACCTGAAGGATCTGCGCGCGGCGGGTTTGGTCGAAAGTCGGCGGGAGGGTCGCCAGATCCTCCATACGGCGAATTTCGACGCCCTCACGGCCCTGCTGTCCTTTCTGGCGGAGGACTGTTGCGCGGGGCAGCCGGAGATGTGCCTGACCCGAGGTCGGTTGGCCATGGAGAAGATGGGGACCATGACGAACTCAGAGCGAAACACCTTCAATGTCCTGTTTCTTTGCACTGGAAATTCCGCGCGCTCCATCATGGCCGAAGCCATCCTCAATCGTGAAGGGCATGGAAAATTCCGCGCCTTCAGCGCCGGTTCGAAACCGCGCGGGGAGATCGACCCGGTGGCCCGACAAATCTTGCGGCGCGCCAACTATCCGGTCGCCGAGATGCGGTCGAAAAGCTGGGACGAGTTCGCCGGGCCCGATGCGCCCTCCATGGATTTCGTCTTCACCGTTTGCGACGACGCGGCGGGGGAAGTCTGCCCGGTGTGGCCGGGCCAGCCGATGACGGCGCATTGGGGTGTGCCCGATCCCGTCGCTTTCGAGGGCAGCGAGCAGGACCGGCACCTCTTCTGTTCCGATGTGTTCCGCATGCTCGCCATCCGTATCGGTATCTTCACCCACCTGCCGATTCGGTCGCTGGACAGGCTGTCCCTCCAGAAACGGCTCGATGAAATCGGGCGCGACGAGGGAATGAATGCCCATGAGTGAGCGAGTGGACCCCGGCGCGTCCTCGCCGATGGGCGTGTTCGAGCGTTTCCTGACGCTCTGGGTGGCGCTTTGCATCGTTGTCGGCATTGCCCTCGGCCACTTCCTTCCGCAGCCGTTTCAGGCCCTTGGGCGCTTGGAGGTGGCGCGGGTCAACTTGCCCGTGGCGGCCCTTATCTGGGTCATGATCATTCCCATGCTGCTGAAGGTGGACCTGGGCGCGCTGGCCCAGGTGCGCCGCCATTGGCGCGGGGTCGGCGTCACCCTGGTCGCCAATTGGGCCATCAAGCCGTTCAGCATGGCCGTCCTGGGCTGGGTCTTCATCGGCTGGCTGTTCCGCGATTGGCTGCCCGCCGCGCAAATCGACGCCTATATCGCCGGACTCATTCTGCTGGGC
>CAZFRK010000142.1:0-7842 GCA_964521375.1 uncultured Rhodobacterales bacterium | reverse complement strand
AATGGTGAGCGCCGCCGGTGGTATTGGCCCACACCGGCGGCGTTCTCGCCTCCACTCCGAATGGCCGTCCATGTCCCCGGGCGACCTGCCGTCGTCTTCAGGAGCGCGGACCGCCGGGCGTGCGCGGCGGCAGGGCGCCGTCGCCCTTGTCCGCCAGGGCATCGCCTTGTCCCACCGGGTGGGCGCGAAGACGCGACTTTCCTACAAGGAAACACCCGGCGAACGCGTGACGCGGCGCCGGATGTCGCGCGAAGAGCGCCGCTGGTTGTCTTGGGTTCGGTCGGCGGTGATCGAGCCCAAGGACTCTCAGAGGGCGGGGTCGACACCTGAACGCCCGCGCGCCGCGCGCCCTCGTCGACGCTCAAGGTGGACGTGGGTTTGACGGACGAACACGCTCCCTCCAGCGGCGTCTTCGGTGAGCGATACTTGGACGAGGGTGACTCCGCCCGTGGTGTAAATCGGGCTATTCGGGCTAAAAGGTGACGGCGGCGGTGACGGCGGTCTGGCCGTCGCAGCGGATGGCCTTCAGGTCGGCGCCTTCCCCCCGCGGCGTTCCGACCAGTCGGAAGGGGGCGCTGTCGAAGATCGGCGCGGCGGCCCGGAAGGTGAAGGTCTTCAGCGGGCGCGGCGCGTTGGTCGCGGCGAGGTCGGCCAGCATCAGGGCGACCAGCGGGCCATGGACGACCAGCGCCGGATAGCCCTCGACCTCGGTCGCGTAGGGGCGGTCGTAGTGGATGCGGTGGCCGTTGAAGGTCAGCGCCGAAAAGCGGAACAGCAGGACCGGGTCGGGCCGGACCAGGGTGGTCCAGGCGTCGGCGGGGGCGGGCGGCGGCTCGGCGCCCTCCAAGGGGGCGACGGGGCCTTCGGCCTCGCGATAGACGATGGTCTGGGTTTCTTCCAGGCATGGCGCGCCGTCCTGGAGATAGGTGATATCCACGGTGACGAAGGCCAATTGCCCCTGGCGCCCTTCCTTGAACTCGACGGAGGCCACCTCGGCCCGGCGTTCGGTCGCCCGGCCCAGCACCAGGGGGCGGTGGAACGTCATGGCGACGCCCGCGAACATGCGGCGCGGCAGGTCGATGGGCGGCAGGAAACCGCCGCGCCGGGGGTGGCCGTCGGGACCGATGGCCGAGCGCGCCGCCTTGGGCGTGAAATAGGCCCAGTGCCACAGGGGCGGCAGGGCGTCGCCGTCCTCCAGCGCCAGGGAGTCGCGGTCGAGGGTCGCCGCCATGGCCCGGGCCGGGGCCGGGGCGAGGGTCTCGGTGGAGACCTCCGGCGTGGCGGTCCAGTCCCTGAGGCTCTCGGGGAGCGGAGTCATGGTTGCCTCCTGTTGGGAAATGTTGCAGGCTTCCGCTAAGCGGAACGCGCGTTTGATATGCGGCATGATGGCGTTGCCTGGGCCGGAACGCAATCACCCTCCGCGCTTCGGAGGAACGAGATGACCCAGACCGACCCGCCCCGGCCCGCGGCCCCGGCTTCCGCCGGGCGTCACGCGCTGAACGGGCTGACCGGCCTCGCGGCCATGGGCTGCGTCGTTGGGACATTGGTCCACCGCCTGGGCAGCGTGGTGGTGGCGCAATGGGTGGCGGACGCGTCCTTCGCCTTGTTCATCGTCATGGTCCTGCGCCGCCTGCCGCGCGCCGCGCAAGTCTACCTGACCCTGATCCTGGTGCTTTGCGCCCTGGCCCTGATCCGCTCCGGCCAGATGCCCGCGTCGCTGCTGCGCGGGCTGTCGTCGGCGGCCTTCCTGTCCTCGGTCTTCATGGCGGTGGGCTTCCTGGGCGTCATCGCCGGGCGGTCGCGGACCATTCTGCGTTGCGGCACGGCCCTGGTCGGCCAACCGCCGGGGCGGCGCTACGCGGCCATGACGGCGGGCGGGCACGTCCTGGCGATTCTCTTGAACATCGGCGCCTTGACGCTGCTCGGCACCATGGTCGAGCGGGCCGTCGCCCAGGAGACCGATTCCCGGATTCGCGGCATCCGCCATCAGCGTATGCTTCTGGCCCTTCTGCGCGCCTTCTGCGCCGTGGTGCTGTGGTCGCCGACCTCCATCGGCATCGCCTTCGTCATCAGTCTTCTGCCGGGATTGCAGTGGGGCGACATCGGCGCCCTGGGCGTCGGCATGGCGGCGTTCCTCATGCTGCTCGGCTGGGGCATGGACCGGGTGAGCTTTCCCCGGCCCAAGCACGGTGGCGTGGTGGCGGACGGCGCCGAAGCGGGCTTTCCCGCCGCCGACGCCCTGCGGCTGCTGGCCATCATCCTGGCCGTCTTCGGCTGCGCCTTCGGCCTGCGGGCACTGACGGGGAGCAGTCTGGTGGCGGGCATCATCCTCGGCGCCCCCCTGGTCGGCCTGACCTGGCGCGCCTTTCAGGAACCGGGGCGCCTGGGCGACCGTCTAGCCGCCGCCGGGGTCGAGGGAAGCGCCTACGTCTGGCGGGGTATCGGGAGGTTGGCCCCGGAGGTGTCGATCATCGGTCTGGCCGCCGTGCTGGGCGCGGTGGCGTCGGATTTCGTGCCCGTCGAGGCGGCGCGGGCCTTGCTCGAAAGCGCCCAGCCGCCGTCCTGGACGGTTCCGGCGGCGGCGGCGGGCGCCGTGGTCCTGGCCGGGCAGGCGGGCCTGAATCCGGTCCTGATCATTCCCCTGCTGGTGCCGTCGTTCCGGGCCATCGTGGAGCCGGGGACGGAGGTGCTGTTGGCGGTCGCCTGCCTGGGCGGCTGGACCCTGTGCCTCAATTCGTCGCCCTTCGTCTCGACGTCCCTGATCGTCGCCCGCCACGCGCCGGTTCCGGCGCGGGTGATCGGCCACCGCTGGAACGGCCTCTATACCTTGCTGGGACTTACGGCCCTGATCGTCTACCTGGGCCTGCTGGATGCCTGGGGCGTCGTCTAGCCGGGGGCGCCGATGCCGTTTGACAACATGGAACGTGTGCGGCATGCTCGTACCACTCTGCGGAACATAAAATCGAAAATCATTTATATCGCGCCGCCGGATGAAGCGGTCTTCCTGGGAGGGAACAATGGAGAAAGCCTTGTCGACGCTATGGAATCCCGCTGGACTGACGGTCGCCCTGACGGCGCTGGCGGTCACCGCCATGCCCGCCGCCGCCGAGACCCTGACCTACGGGACGCACAGCCCGCCCGGCCACGGCATCATGGCGGACGGCTTCACGCCCTTCGCCGCGCTGGTGGAGAAGGAGACCGGCGGCGCCCTGACGTTCGACCTTCTGGCCGGCGGGTCGGTGGTGTCGGCCAAGACCGTGCTGTCGGGTATTTCCAGCGGACTGGTGTCCAGCGGCTATGTCATCGACGCCTACGTGCCGCAGGTCCTGCCGCACAGCGCGCTGATCTCCGACCTCGGCCCGTTCAACACGTCGGCTCTGGCGGCGACGGCGGCGGCGACCGAGGTTCAGCTTCTCGACTGCCCGGGCTGCCTGGCCGACATGGAAAAGGCCGACGCGGTGACGCTGGGTGTCAGCGCCATCGCCCCCTACAAGCTGATGTGCAAGGACCCGATGGCGTCCATGGACGACCTGAAGGGGCGCAAGGTGCGCACCGCCAGCGTCTGGGGGCGCATCATGGCCGGGATGGGGCTTGTTCCCGTGAACCTGCCCGTGACCGACATCTACGAAGCGATGGAACGCGGCACCCTGGATTGCGTTCTCGGCCCCGAAGGATGGCTGAAGGCCTATAATCTGTGGGATTCGACCAAATACGTCATCGACCAGCCGCTGGGCGCCTGGGCGGGCGGTCACGGCATGACGATCAACAAGGACGTCTGGGACGGCCTGGACGCCGCGTCGCGCGATGCCGTGCTCGGCCATGTCGGCGGGATGCTCCTGCACATGACCGAAAGCTACGAACATGAGGCCGCCGCCGCCCGCCAGGAGGCCCTGGCGCGCGACCTGACCTTCCTGCCGCCTTTGCCCGGACTGGACGAGGCCCTGGCCGAGGCCCAGCGGGGCCTGATGGTCGAGGTGGTGGAGAAGGCCAAGGGGCGCGGTATCGAGAACGCCCAGGAGATCGCCGACACCTATCTGGCCGCGCGGAGCAAGTGGGACAAGATCGTCGCCGACGCGGGCGGCGATGTCGCCGCCGTCGAGAAGGCCTTGAAGTCCGAGGTCTATGACAAGCTGCCCCGTTAACGGTTAGCCTTGGACAGGGCGTCGGCCACTCGTTCCGGCGCCCTTCGTTTTCCCTCCGGAGCCGCGTCATGTCCCTGTTCTTGCTTTATCGGCGGGTCGTGGTCGCCCTGTGCCGCCTGGGATTCGTCCTGGGCGCCCTGGCGACCACCGCCATGATGTTCCACATCGGCGCCGACGCCGTGGCCCGCAACGTCTTCAGTTCGCCGTTGACGGGCACCCTGGAGGTCGTCTCCTCCTGGTACATGGTGGCCCTGATCTTCCTGCCGCTGGGCTATATCCAGATCCATCGCGGGCACCTGATCGTCGAACTCTTCACCCAGACCGCGCGGGAGGAAACCCGCCAGTGGATGGATGCCCTCATGCATGGCGCGGCGGCCTTCTTCCTGGGGATTTGGACCATCCCGGCCATTCAGTTGGCGATGAAGAAGACGTCCATCAATGAATCGCTCGACGCCGTCTTCTTCGAGGTCATCGTCTGGCCCGCGCGCTGGTTCATGGCCGTCGGCATGGCGGTGATCTGCCTGGCCTTCGTTCTCACCTTCATCGAGCACCTCTACCACGCCCTGCGCGGGGAGAGCCTGGAAGACCGCCTTGGAAAGGAGCGCGCGCAATGACGTCGACGGTCGTCGTCGGGGGCGTCCTCGCCCTGTTGTTCGTTCTGCTGGCGCTGCGCGCGCCCATCGCCATCGCCCTGTCCCTGGTGTCGGTCGTCGGAATCGCCGTCCTGCGCGGCACGGGAACGGCCTGGGCGTCGCTGGCTTCGCTGCCCTACGATTTCGCCGCCCATTGGTCTCTGTCGGCCATTCCCTTGTTCCTGCTGATGGGGGCGCTGGCCTATCACGGCGGCCTGACGGCCTCGTTGTTCGACGCCGCCCGCGTCTGGCTGGGGCGGACGCCCGGCGGCCTGGCCGTCGCCGCCAACGTCGCCAGCGCCATGTTCGCCGCCGCCTCGGGGTCGAGCCTCGCCACCTCGGCGGCGATGACCCGGTTGGCGGTGCCGGAGATGCTGAAGCGCGGCTATGATCCGGGCCTGGCCACCGGCACCGTCGCCGCCGCCGGGACCATCGGCGCGCTCATTCCGCCGTCCATCGCCTTCGTCATCTACGGCTGGTTCACCGAAACGCCCATCGGCGACCTGCTGATCGCCGGAATCCTGCCGGGTCTTCTGACGGCCCTGGTCTATACCCTGCTGATCATGGGACGCGTCATCGTCAACCCGGCCCTGGCGCCCAATCCCGACGAGCCGCACACCTGGGGCGACCGCCTGGACGCCTTGCGCAAGGTGTGGCCCATCCCGGTCCTTATCATCGCGGTGATCGGCAGCATCTATTCCGGCTTCGCCACGGCCACCGAGTCCGCGGCCATGGGGGCCATCGCCACCCTGCTGCTGTGCCTGGTGCGCGGGGTTCTGACCGTCGACCTGATCAAGCACGCCCTCTTTGATTCGGTGAAAAGCTCGGCGACGATCTTCTTCATCGCCCTGGGCGCCACGCTCTTCACCCGCTTCCTGGCGTTGAGCGGCATGCCCGCGACCATGGGCGCCTTCATCGGATCGCTGGAGCTGTCGCCCTACGTGGTGATCCTGATCATGATCGGCATCTATCTGGTGCTGGGCATGTTCCTGGACCCCATCGGCATCATGCTCATCACCCTTCCCATCCTGCTGCCGGTGTTCAAGGCGGTGGACCTGAACCTGGTGTGGATCGGCGTCCTGGTGGTGAAGATGATCGAAGTGGGCCTGTTGACGCCGCCGGTCGGCCTGAACGTCTACGTGGTGCGGTCGGTGGTCGGCAACAGCGTCTCCTTGGCGCGGATCTTCCGGGGAACGTCTTGGTTCCTGGTGGCCGAGGTGGTGATCATCGCCCTCCTCGTCCTGTTTCCGCAAATCAGCCTCTTTCTCCCTAGCCTGATGTAGTCTCCCGATCAGGCCCCTTCGCCCGCCGCGCGGCCCGCCGCCCGGCGGGCTTTTTTTGCGTCTCAGCGCCCGCCGGTCAAAAGATAGTAGACGGGGACCAGGGTCTCCGCGCGATGACAGAGGCCTTGGTCTTTCGCGAATCACCGTTCCGAACCGGAGTCCAATCGTGGTGGGGCACGCGCTCCTAGCCGGGATGGGCGGGATAGTCCGGGCCTTCGCCGCCAACGGATTGGGTGAAGACGCCGAAGCCGTCGGGAATGGCGCGGACCACCGCCAGATCCGGCGAGGCGGCGGTGAACATCAACACCGGGCGGCGGTCGAAGGCGAGCGCCACTTGGTGGTTGAGGGCGTGTTGGGTGTGGAAGGGCACGCCCCGGTAGACCCCGGAAATGGGGCGATGGACATGGCCGAACAGGAACAGATCCGGCTTGCGGCGTCGCAGGACCTCCCACAAGGCGGCGCTGTCGCGCAGCGTGATGTCGTCCATGTTGGGCATGCCGATTTCGAAGAAGGGATGGTGGGCGGCCAGGATGATGCGCTGGTCAGCGGGGGTGCGGGCGATTTCCGCGTCCAGCCAGCGCAGGCGGGTGTCGCACAGGCGTCCGGCGTGGTCGCCGGGAACGTCGTGCAGGCTGTCCAGGCACAGCAGGCGGGCGCCGTCGCTTTCCAGGGCGGCCTGGTGGAAGCCGCCCTCGATCACCGGCGCGTCGGGGAAGACGCGGGCGAAGGGCGCCCGGCTGTCGTGGTTTCCCATCATCAGGTGGACCGGCACCCGGCAGGGGGCCAGGGCCTCGCGCAGGGTCTCGTAGGCGGCTTCCTCGCCCCAATGGGCCAGATCGCCGGTGACCAGGATGAAGTCGGCGTCGGCGTGCTCGGCGTTGACGCGCTCGATGACCGGCGCCAGCCGGGCCTTGGGGCTGGTTCCGTAGAGCAGGTCGTCGCCGGGAACGAAATGCAGGTCGGTCAGTTGGATAAAGGCCATGGCGGGGTCTCAGCTTTCGGTCAGGAGGTCCAGGAACCCGCGTCCCTGGGCGTGGTGGCGCACATGCGAAAAGGCCATGCCCATGCGGCGGGCGCCTTCGCCGTCGGTGTCCAGGTTGTCGCCGATGCACAGGACCTCGCGCGGCGCCGCTCCGGCGTGGTCGAGGACCGCCTGGTAGAGCGACGGCTCCGGCTTGCCGACCACATGGAAGGCGATGTCGGGGCGGCAGGACCGCACCATGGCGAACAGGGCGCCGGTTTCGGGCACCGGCTGTCCGGTGGGGCCGGGGTGGCTGCCGTCCAGGTTGGCGACCACCAGCTCGGCGCCGTGATGGACGTGGGCCAGAAGGGCGGTCAGCTTGCTGTAGGAAAAGGTCACGTCGCGGGTCAGCAGGACCACGTCGGCGGCGTTGGGGTCGTGGACCACCGTCAGTCCGGCGTCCCGGGCGTGGGCGGTGATGGCCTCCGTACCGTAGACCCGCACGCGGGCGCCCGGGCGGCGGGCGGCGATCTGATCGACGGCCAGGGCGCCGGCCAGGAAGATGCGGTCCGGCGGCACGGTCAGGTCCAAGGCGCCCAGGCGTCGGCTGAGGGTCTTGGGCGTGTCGGTGGAATTGTTGGTGATGACATACAGCCGGTCTCCGGCCCGAGAGAGCAGCTCCGCCGCGCCGGGCAGGACGATTTCGCCGGAGATCAGGCAGCCGTCCAGGTCGCAGAGCAGGGCCTTGTAGCGGTTCATCAGCATCTTAGGGGACGTTTCCATTGCGAAAGGGAGGCGGCGCCGAAGCGCCGCCTCCCCATGTC
>CAZFRK010000141.1:0-7934 GCA_964521375.1 uncultured Rhodobacterales bacterium | reverse complement strand
GATCGAATCATGCCGCCGCCTCGGACGGAAGGGTTTTTCCGCAGCCTGCTAGAGCATTCTTCGTTCCCTATCGGTCACTACGCATGCTCTACACGTCTGTTTCATAAGCAAATACGTCGTCGCAGGCGAGTCCGCCTGCTCGGGATTTCCTCTAGTCACGCGGGCGCGGCCCTCAGAAGCAGGCCTCGACGAGCCGCTTGAAGGCACGCGCGCGGTGGCTCATGGCGTGCTTGGCCGCCGGATCCATTTCGCCGAAGGTGATGTCCTGGCCGTCGGCCAGGAACACCGGATCGTAGCCGAACCCCCGCGTGCCGCGCGGCGGCCAGACCAGCGTTCCGTCGACCCGTCCCTCGAAGGTCTCCGTATGGCCGTCCGGCCAGGCGAGGCAAAGCGCGCAAACGAAATGGGCGCTCCGGTCGTCCTGGCCCGCCAGGGCGTCCTCGACCTTGCGCATGGCGACGCCGAAGTCCTTGCCCGGCCCGGCCCAGCGCGCCGAATAGATCCCCGGATCGCCGCCCAGCGCCGTCACCGCCAGCCCGGAATCGTCGGCCAGGGCCGGACCGCCCGCCGCCGTCGCCGAGGCCAGCGCCTTGATGGCGGCGTTCTCGGCGAAGGTCGCGCCGGTCTCTTCCGGTTCCGGCAGGGCCAGGTCCCCGGCGGACACCACGTCGATGCCGAAGGGCGCCAGAAGATCGCGGATTTCGCGCACCTTGCCCCGGTTGTGGCTGGCGACCACCAGCCGGGTTCCCTTATCCAGCGTCCGCGCCATGGTCCTACTCCGTGGTCAGGCCGAGCGCCCGGCGCTGTAGGGCCGACAGCTCCGCGACGCCCTTTTCCGCCAGATCGAGAAGGTCGTTGAACTGGGCGCGGGTGAAGGGCTTGTCCTCGGCGGTGCCCTGAACCTCGATGACGTTGCCGCCGCCGGTCAGGACGAAGTTGGCGTCGGCCTGCGCGGCGCTGTCTTCCACGTAGTCCAGGTCGAGGACGGCGGTGCCCTGATACAGGCCGCAGGAGACGGCGGCCACCGAATCGATCAGCGGCGAGGCGGCCAGCTTGCCGGTCTCCTGAAGGTGCCGCATGGCCAGGGCCAGGGCCACGTAGGCGCCGGTGATGGAGGCGGTGCGGGTACCTCCGTCGGCCTGGATGACGTCGCAATCCACCTTGATCTGGATTTCGCCAAGCGCCGTCAGGTCGGTGACGGCGCGCAGGGAGCGGCCGATCAGGCGCTGGATCTCCTGGGTCCGCCCGGACTGCTTGCCGCGCGCCGCCTCGCGGTCGGTGCGCGATCCGGTGGAGCGCGGCAGCATGCCGTATTCCGCCGTCACCCAACCCCGGCCCTGGCCGCGCAGCCATGGCGGAATACGCTCGTCGACGCTGGCCGTGCACAGGACGTGGGTATCGCCGAACTTCACCAGGCAGGAGCCTTCGGCGTATTTGTTGACGCCGGTCTCCAGCGAGACGGCCCGGAGTTCGTCGAAGGCGCGGCCGGACGGACGCATGCGCAATTCTCCTGACAGAGCGGTTGAAATCGTTGGGCGGCACCCTAGCCCGAGGCCGCGCCGCTGTCCACGGGCGGCGGGCCGGGCGCCTCGGCGGATTGACGGACCCCCGCCCCCTCCCTAAATTTCCATCCTCCCCGCGCGGGGAGCCGAGTCCAACAGGAGCAGGCGCCAACGCCCATGGCCGGCAAGGACGTGAAAACGGGAATCGGTGAGTTGAACGAACGCTCCCGAGAGGTGTTTCGCCACGTCGTCGACGCCTATGTCGAGACCGGCGAACCGATCGGCTCGCGCACCTTGTCGCGCCGCCTGAGCACCCACCTGTCCCCGGCCACCATCCGCAACGTCATGGCCGACCTGGAAGAGGCCGGCCTTCTGTTCGCCCCGCATACCTCGGCCGGGCGCCTGCCGACCGAATACGGCCTGCGCCTGTTCGTTTCCGGGCTTCTCGAGATCGGCGCCCTAGGGGCCGACGAACGGGACCAGATCGATACCCGATGCCGGGCCGCCGGGCGGTCGCTGGAACAGATGCTGTCCGAGGCGACGACCCTGCTGTCCGGCCTGTCCCACTGCGCCGGACTGGTCCTGTCGCCGAAGACCGAATCGGCGCTCAAGCACATCGAGTTCGTCAACCTGGGTCCCGGTCGGGCGCTGGTCGTCATGGTCACGGAAGCCGGGGTGGTCGAGAACCGCCTGATCGAGGTGCCGCCGGGCCTGCCGGTCTCGGCCTTGCAGGAGGCCACCAACTTCCTGTCCGCCCGCCTCGCCGGACGCACCCTGGAAGAGGCGCGCGAAGCGGTCCTGGAAGAGTTGGAAGGCAAGCGCGCGCAGCTCGACGAACTGTCGACCCGCGTCGTCCAGGAGGGCCTGGCGACCTGGACCGGCGGTAAGAGCGACGGCGCCCTGATCGTTCGTGGTCAGGCGAATCTCCTGCAAGACGTCCACGCCATCGAGGACCTGGAACGCATCCGCCATCTGTTCGACGCGCTGGAGACCCGCGAACAGATGCTGCGGCTGCTCGATCTCGTGACCACCGCCGAGGGCGTGCAGATCTTCATCGGGTCCGAGAACAAACTCTTCTCTTCGGCGGGCTGTTCCCTCATCGTCGCGCCCTATCAGAACTCCCGCGAGGAAATCGTAGGCGCCATCGGCGTCATCGGCCCGACGCGCATCAACTATGCCCGCATCATCCCGCTGGTGGACTACACCGCGAAGGTGATCGGGCGCCTCATCGGATAAGGACGGTATCGTTTCCATGACCCAGCAGCACAACCAGCCCAACCCCACCGACGCCCCGGAGACGCCGGACGAGGCCCTGCCCGAGGGCGCCGAGGGCGCGGCGGCCCCGGAGTCCGAGGCCCCCGGCTCCGACGCCTCCGGCGCCGAGACCGGCGAGGAGGTGTCCATCGAGGCGCTGATCGGCACGCTGCGAGCCGAGAACGAGGCCCTGCGCCAGGACGTCCTGCGGGCCCGCGCCGACGTGGAGAACATCAAGCGCCTGTCCGACAAACGCATTCAGGACAACGCCAAGTACGCGCTGTCCAACTTCATCAAGGAACTGCTGCCCGTCGCCGACAACCTGAGCCGGGCGCTGTCCGCCGCGCCGCCGGAGGCGCGCGCCGAGAGTCAGGCCATGAACACCATCGCCGTCGGCATCGAGATGACCGAGAAGGAACTCCTCTCGGCGCTTCAGAAGCACGGCGTGACCCGCTTCCGGAGCGAGGGCGAGACCTTCGATCCGCACCGCCATCAGGCCATGCAGGAGGTCGAGAAGACCGACGTTCCGGCGGGCACCGTCGTCCAGGTCTATCAGGACGGATTCATGATCGCCGACCGCCTGCTGCGCCCGGCCATGGTGGTGGTCTCCAAGGGCGGCCCGAAGCGCGAGGCCCCGGCCGACGGCGCCGCGCCGGGCGACGGCGGCGTGGACCAGACCGTCTGATGACGCCCGGCGCCCCGCTCTCCTACACCGCCCAGACGCTTGACCGGGCCACGCATCTGCGGACCGAAGCGGCGCGGCTGGAGGCCTTTCTGGAGACGCCGGGGCGCCGCGTCCTGCCGCTGTGGCGCAACCGCCACGCCGTGGACGCCGGACGCCACGCCCTGAGCCTGCCGGGAACCGGACCCTGGCCCCGCCCCTCGTCCGGTCCCGCGCCCGACCCCTGGCCGACGGTCTTCCTGGGACTGGCGTCCGACGGCACGCCCTGCTTCGCCTGCGACCTGTCGTCCCTCGACGAGCCGCCGGACCTGGGCGGCGACTGGCTCGACCTGCGCGAGATCGGCCCCCTGCTACCGGCGGAGGACGCCGGTCTCATGGGCTACGCGCGGGGCGTTCTGGGGTGGCATCGGCGCCATGGCTTTTGCCCGGTCTGCGGCGCCGCGACGGTCAGCCGCCAGGGCGGCCACCTGCGGCTTTGCACCAACGCCGACTGCGCCACGCCGCAGTTCCCGCGCAGCGACCCCGCCGTCATCATGCTGGTGGTGGACGCCGACGACCGGGTCCTTCTGGGCCGCCAGGCCAAATGGCCGCCGGGCATGGTCTCGACCCTGGCGGGCTTCGTCGAACCGGGGGAGACCCTGGAACAGGCCGTCGCCCGCGAGGTCATGGAGGAGACCGGCGTGGTCGTCTCGCCGCGCGACGTGTCCTACGTCGCCAGCCAGCCGTGGCCGTTTCCCGCCTCGCTCATGCTGGCCTTCGAGGCGCGGGCCGAGACCACCGCCGTCACCGTCGACGAGACCGAGTTGGAGGCGGCGGACTGGTACGACCGGGCCACCGTCGCGACCTTTCGCGAAACCTTGGAGCCGGGCGACGGCCCGGCCCTGCCGCGACCGGACTCCATCGCCCGCCATCTCATAAATCGTTGGCTGCGACGATAGCCGGCGTGACGGTCGAGGCCGGGTCCGGCATGACGGAGTGCCCGTCCGCCCGCGGCAGGAGAACCTCGAAGGTGGACCCCGTGCGTCCGTCCGACGAGACCCGGATGGCTCCGCCCGCCCGTTCGACGATGCGCCGCGCGACGGCCAGGCCGACACCGTTGCCCTGGGCGTCCTCGCGGCTCTGAAGATGCTGGAACAGGCGGAAGACGCGATCGAAATCGCGCTCGTCGATGCCGCGACCGTTGTCCTTCACCCGAATGGACCAATAGTGCCCGGCCCCCAGCGCCGCGTCCCCGGCGGGAACCTCGACGGCCTCGCAGGTGATGTCCACCATCGGCGGACGGGCCGGATGGGAGTGGGTCAAGGCGTTGTCGATCAGGTTCCGGAACAGGGTGGAGAGATTGCGCTCCTCGGCCAGGACTTGCGGCAGGGCGTCGGCCCGCAGGGTCGCCCCGGTGGAGACGATCTTGTCCTGCAACTGGGCCAGGGCGGCCCGCAAGGCGTTTTCCGCGCTGACGGCGCGCAAGGACACCTGACGGTTGGAGACCTGGGAATAGGCCAGCAGGTCCTTGATCAGGCCCCGCATGCGGTCGGCGCCGTTGATGGCGCTCTGGATATAGCCGCGCGCGTCGTCGGGAAGCAGCCCCTCGCCGCGCCGCTCCAGGAGCGACAGGTAGCCGGTGACCATCCGCAGCGGCTCCTGCAGGTCGTGGGAGGCGACGCGGGCGAACTGCTCCAGTTCGCGGTTGGTCACGTCCAGGCGGTTGATCATCGCCGACAGGGTGGCCTCGGCCCGTTTGCGCTCGGTCACGTCGGTCTCGACGGCGACGAAGCGGCGCACATGGCCGTCGTCGTCGCGCACCCCCGACACCGCCGCCGACATCCACACCAGCCGCCCGTCCTTGGTCCGGTTGAGGAATTCGCCGTGCCAAACGCCCCCGGCCATGATGGTCTGCCACAGCTCCTCGTAGACCGACGGCGCGCTGTGGCCACTTTTCAGCAGGGAGGGAGATTGGTTGATCACCTCCGACGGCTGGTAGCCCAGAAGATGCGTGAAATTGTCGTTGACGAACTCGATGCGGCCATCGCGGTTGGTGACGATCACCGCCACCGGGGCCTCTTCCACCACCCGCGACAGGACCCGCAACTCGCTGCGCAGTCGTAGGCGGTGCCGCGTCAGAACCAGGATCACCAGGGCGAGGATCCCCAACAACACCGGCCCCAGGCCCAGGGCCAGGACCGCGCCGCGCTCGCTGTCCAGCCACTCGGCGCGCAGGCCCTGTTCGGAATAGGCCAAGGCGACGGCCACGGGATAGACCTCCGACAGGCGCACGGCCACCGTGCCCGGACGCCCGGCGATCGGCGTGTCGAGACGCAGCCGGTCGGTCAGGCCGTCGTGGACGGCGGCGCGCAGGCTTTCCGCCACGTCCCACCCCCAGGGCTGCCTGGGCGGCGCCGTCATGCCCTCGCCGTGACTGGCCAGCACCGCGCCGTCATAGCGGATGAGCAGCCCCTCCTCCGCCGGACCACTGAGAACGACGGAAAAGGCCCGCAGGAAGAAATCCGGATTGAGCGCCGCGACCACTCGCGCGCCGTCCGGGAAAGCGGCGGTCCGGGGGGCCGTCGCGCCCAGGTCTCCGCCGGTCGCGACCGGCGTGCCCGGGCCATCCGTCTCGAAGGAAACGGGGATCACCCAATGACCGCGGCCTTCCCCGTTCCGCGGTCCGCCATGCAGGTAGCGGCCCGGCACGGCCACCCCCAGGCGCAGGGGCGATCCCAGGCTGCGCGGCGCCGCGGGCCCGAGTCCCCAGGCCGACAGGTCCACCGGCGGCCCGGCGTCCATGTCGCCGGGCATCCTGGGCCGCGCGCTGTCGGCGAGAACGCGACCATGCGGACCGACGATCAGGATCTGGCGGATGTGGGGGGCGAAGCGGATGGCGTCCAGCATCGCGGTTTCCACCTCCGGGCGTCCGGCGCCGCCGTCCAGCAGCTCGGACACCCGCATCAGGGTGGCGTCGACCGCCTCCAGGGACCGGGTCAGCCCCTGCTCCAGCAGTCGAACCGAGCGGACCATGCCGAAGCCGGTGGCTTGCTCGGCCTGCCGGTAGCTGTTCCAGACCACCGCGACGGAGATCAGGGTCACCGTCGTCACCAGCGCCACCCCGAGGACCAGAAGCAGCGTCGACGAATGGCCTCGCGATCGCGGAAGGGAGGAAAACATGAGCCATCTCAATCAGGAGGGCGGCGATCATACCATGGCGGGAAACAAGAGCTTATGATGATTTTTGCCCAGACAGCAAAAGATGCATCCGTCTAAAGTGGCAAGTACACTCATCCATCTTGACCCTGGAGACGCCCGCCATGCACCGCTTGACCCGTTTCATCGTCGCCGTGATCGCCCTGGGCGTGGCCTGGGCGACGGGGCCCGCCGCCGGGGCGGCGGCGGACGGAGGGCGCCTGGATCGCATCCAGGACCGCGGCACCCTGCGGGTCTGCATCTGGCCGGGCTATTTCGCCATCAGCTACCGCAACCCGCGGTCGGGCGAGCTGGAGGGCATCGACATCGACATGGCCCGGGCCTTCGCCGACGACCTGGGCGTCGCCGTGCGCTTCGTCGACAGTTCCTTCGCCGACCTGGTCCGCGACATGACGACCGACGCCTGCGACATTTCCATGCACGCGGTGGGCGTGCGCGCCGACCGGGCGGAGCATATGGATTTCAGCGAGCCGCATCTGGTCAGCGGCATCTACGCGGTGGCGCCGAAGATGCACCGCTCCATCCGGACCTGGGCCGACATCGACCAGCCCGGCACCATCGTCGTCGTCCAGAAGGGTACCTACATGGAGCCGGTCATGCGCCAGACCCTGAAGGCCGCCACCCTGACGGTGGTCGATACCTTCCAGGCGCGCGAGCAGGAGGTCCAGGCAGGGCGGGCCGATGTCTTCATGACCGACTACCCCTACGGCCAGCGCATGATCCGCCTCAGCGACTGGGCGCGACTCCTGGAACCGCCCGCGCCGCTGGCCCCGACGCCCTACGCCTACGCGGTGCCCAAGAACGAGCCGGCGTGGCTGGCCCGCGTCAACGCCTTCGTCCGCGCCGCCAAGGACGACGGCCGCTTGGCCCGCTTCGCCGCCAAGCACGGATTGACGCCCATCATCGCGCGCTGACGCCGCCGGACACCGTCCCGCCGGGGGCCACGCCCCTGTCGCGTGACGGCGGCTCAGGTCGACGACCGCCCCTTCAGCCAGGTCTTGACGCCGCTGCCGGAGACGAAGCGGACCCCCGCCGTCAGGGCGGCCTCGACCAGGGCGGGCGTTCCCAGGCCATGGCAATAGGCCTTCAGGCGGCAGGCCTCGGACCGCGCCGTCAGATCGTCGAAGTAGCCGCCCACCGCCTTCATGGGCCACGGCTTGTCCTTCAGATTGAGGGCGATGCCGGTGTAGTTGCAGGTGGCATAGTACTTCAGGTTCTGGGTTTTCGGACGAATCCGCGCCGAATAGGTGAGGCAGAACGGATAGAGGATGATGGCGATCTCATCGAGGACCGACATGGAG
>CAZFRK010000140.1:0-7934 GCA_964521375.1 uncultured Rhodobacterales bacterium | reverse complement strand
GCTTGGCGCCCTGGGCGACCTTGATCTCGATCTCGCGGCACTGGTTCAGGTATTCGGCGGTGACGCCGAAGCGGCCCGACGCCACCTGCTTGATGGCCGAGTTGGCGTTGTCGCCGTTGGGCTTGGGTCGGTAACGGGTCGGGTCCTCGCCGCCCTCGCCGCTGTCGGACTTGGCGCCGATGCGGTTCATGGCGATGTTCAGGGTGCCGTGCGCTTCCGGCGACAGGGCGCCCAGCGACATGGCGGGCGTGACGAACCGCTTGCGGATCTCGGTCACGCTCTCGACCTCATCGACCGAATGGGCTTCCTCGGCCCGCTTGAAGTCCAGGAGGTCGCGCAGGTTGATCGGCGGCAGCTTGCGCAGGCCGTCGGAGTACTTCTTGTAAAGGTCGAAGTTGTCCTTCTCCACCGCCGTCTGGAGGGTGTGGATCAGGGTGCCGTCGAAGCTGTGGGCTTCGCCGGAATGGCGCCGCACGCGGTAGAAGCCGCCCACCGGCAGGACGTTGTCGTCGGTGCCGAAGGCCTTGTCGTGCTGCTCCAGGACCTTCTTCTGGATGCCGGCCATGCCGATGCCGGAAATGCGCGACGGCATGCCGGGGAAGAATTCGGCGACCAGCGAACGCGACAGGCCGATGGCTTCGAAGTTCAGGCCGCCGCGATAGGACGAGATGACGCTGATGCCCATCTTCGACATGATCTTGCGCAGGCCGTCGTCGATGGCCTTCTTGAAGTGCTGCAGGGCGACGGCCAGCGCCATGTCGCCGAACAGGCCGCGACGGTGGCGTTCCTTGATGGCCTCTTCGGCCACGTAGGCGTTGACCGTCGTCGCGCCGACACCGATCAGCACGGCGAAGGTATGGGTGTCCATGCATTCGCCGGAGCGCACGTTCAGGCTGGTGAAGGTACGCAGGTGGTGCTTGATGAGGTGCGTATGGACGGCGCCGGCGGCCAGGATCATGGGGATCGGGGCGCGCGCCTTCGACGTCCGCTCGTCGGTCAGGATGATGTGCGTGCAGCCGCCGCGCACGGCGTCCTCGGCGTCCTGCTGCACCGAGCGGATGGCGTCGCGCAGCGCGTTCTCGCCGCCGTCGACGGGGAAGGTGCAGTCGACCACCGCCGCCGTGTCCTTCATGGTGTCGCGCATGGCGCGGAACTCATGGGTCAGCAGCACCGGGCTTTCCAGCTGCAACAGGTCGCACTGGCTGGCGTCCTCGTCGAGGATGTTGCCCAGGTTGCCCAGACGGGTGTTGAGGCTCATCACCCGCGTCTCGCGCAGCGGGTCGATGGGCGGGTTGGTCACCTGGCTGAAGTTCTGGCGGAAGAAGTGGTGCAGGCCGCGGTACTTGTCGGTCAGCACCGCCAAGGGGCTGTCGTCGCCCATGGAGCCGATGGCTTCCTTGGCGTCCTCGGCCATGGGATGGAGGATCAACTCCATGTCTTCCATGGTCATGCCGTGGCCCAGCCGGCGGCGGCGCAGGGTGTCGCCGTCCAGTTCCGGGGCCGCCGGATCGGCCTCGGCGATCAGGTTGTCCAGGTGGCGGATGCCCTCGGTCCACTTGCCGTAGGGAGCGCGCAGGCTGAGCAGGTCCTTCAGTTCCTGGTCGTGGTAGAAGCGGCCCTCGCCCAGGTCGATGCCGATGCATTCGCCGGGACCGACGCGGCCCTTCTCCAGGACCTCGGCCTCGTCGATGCGGACCATGCCGGTTTCCGAGCCAACCACCAGCAGGCCGTCGTTGGTGATGGTGTAGCGCAGCGGACGCAGGCCGTTGCGGTCCAGGCCCGCCGTGACCCAACGGCCATCGGTGGCGCAGATGGCGGCGGGTCCGTCCCACGGCTCCATGACGCAGTTGCAGTAGCTGAAGAGCGCGCGATGCTCCTCGGGCATGACCGCGTTCTGGCCGATGGATTCGGGGATCAGCATGGCCTTGACCATGGGCGCCGGACGCCCGGCGCGCACCAGCAGTTCGAACACGCCGTCCAGCGCCGCGGAGTCCGAGGACCCCGGCTGGATGATCGGCTTCAGGTCGTCGATGCGGTTGCCGAAGACCTCGGACGCCATGCGCGTCTCGTGGGCGCGCATCCAGTTGGAGTTGCCGTTCAGCGTGTTGATCTCGCCGTTGTGGGCGAGCGTGCGGAACGGCTGGGCCAGGCGCCAGGTCGGGAAGGTGTTGGTCGAATAACGCTGGTGGTAGATGGCAAACGAGCTGACGAACCGCTCGTCCCGCAGGTCGGGATAGAAGGTGTCGAGCTGCTCGGCCAGGAACATGCCCTTGTAGATCACGCTGCGGCAGGACAGCGAGCAGATGTAGAACTCCGTCAGGTTCTCCGCCAGGGCCTGCTTTTCCATGCGCCGACGCAGGACGTAGAGGTCGTTCTCGAACTGCTCGTCGGAGACGCCCTTGGTGTTGGCGATCATGATCTGCTCGATCTCGGGGCGGGTGGCGTTGGCCTTCTCCCCGATCACGTCGATGTTCACCGGCACCTGGCGCCAGCCGTAGATGGTGTAGCCGTAGTGCAGGATCTCGGACTCGACGATGGTCCGGCAGCGTTCCTGGGCGTCCATGTCGTTCTTGGGCAGGAACACCATGCCGATGGCCAGACGACCCGATTCGGTGTCGTGACCGGTGCGGCGGACGTGTTCCTTGAAGAACTCCTGCGGAATCTCGACGTGGATGCCCGCGCCGTCGCCGGTCTTGCCGTCGGCGTCGACGGCGCCGCGGTGGAACAGGACCTTCAGCGCCTCGACACCGGCGACGACGACCGAGCGACGGGGCTTGCCGTCGATGGCGGCGACCAGGCCGACGCCGCAGGAATCGATTTCCTGCGCCGGGGAGTAGACGTGGCCCTTCTCCAGGGTCTCGGCGTTCTTCTTCCAGTTTTCGACGAACTGGACGCCGTTTTCGATCTGCTCGATCTTGCTCATGGTCACGTCCTCTCTTACTCGGCGGCGGCCGCCGCGGCGGCCTTCTCGGTCAGGTAGCGCGTCATGGAGGCGGCGGCCTCGCGCCCGTCGCGGATGGCCCAGACCACCAGCGAGGCGCCGCGCACGATGTCCCCGGCGGCGAAGACGCCGTCCATGGAGGTCATCATGGTCCGCGGGTTGGTCTTCAGGGTGCCCCAGTCGGTGACCGTCAGGTCGTCCTGGCCGAACATCTTGGGCAGGTCCTCGGGTTCGAAGCCCAGCGCCTCGATGACCAGATCGGCGGGCAGGGTGTACTGGCTGCCGTCGATGGGCTGCGGCGACTGGCGGCCCGAGGCGTCGGCGACGCCCAGGTGCATCTTGATGCAGCGCACGCCGCTGGCGCGGTTCTCGGTGCCGTCGTTGAGCACGGCCTCGGGCGCGGTCAGCCAGACGAACTCGACGCCTTCTTCCTCGGCGTTGGCGACCTCGCGCTGCGAGCCGGGCATGTTGTCGCGGTCGCGGCGATAGACGCACTTCACCGACTTGGCGCCCTGGCGGATGGCGGTGCGCACGCAGTCCATGGCGGTGTCGCCGCCGCCGATGACCACCACGTCCTTGCCCTTGGCGTTCAGGGTGCCGTCGTCGTAGGCGGCGACGCTGTCGCCCAGGCCCACCTTGTTGCTGGCGATCAGGTAGTCGAGCGCCTTGTGGACGCCCTTCAGACCGGCGCCGGGGACGGTCAGGCGACGGGCCTTGTAGACGCCGGTGGCGATCAGGATGGCGTCGTGCTTGGCCCGCAGGTCGGCGAAGCTGATGGAGCCGCCGACATCGCTGCCCGTGTGCATGACGACGCCGGAGTCCTCCAGGCGCTTGACGCGGCGGGCGACGACGTCCTTTTCCAGCTTGAAGCCGGGGATGCCGTAGACCAGCAGGCCGCCCATGCGGTCGTAACGGTCGTAAACGTGGACGGTGAAGCCCTGCTTGCGCAGCTCCTCGGCGGCGGCGAGGCCGCCCGGTCCACCGCCGATGACGGCGACGCTCTCGGCGCGCTCCCGCGCCGGGGTGATCGGCTTGACCCAGCCCTTCTCCCAGGCGGTATCGCTGATGTACTTCTCCACGGCGCCGATGGTGACGCTGCGATGGCGGCTCTGCTCCAGGACGCAGGTGCCTTCGCACAGGCGGTCCTGCGGGCAGATGCGACCGCAGATCTCGGGCATGTTGTTGGTCGAGGAGGAGACCTCGTAGGCCTCTTCCAGGCGCCCGTTGGCGGTCAGCATCAGCCAGTCGGGGATCTGGTTCCCCAGCGGGCAGTGGATCTGGCAGAAGGGGATGCCGCACTGCTCGCACCGCGACGCCTGATCCCCCGCCCGGTCATCGGCGAAACCCGCGTAGATTTCGTCGAAATCGCCGGTGCGCGCATCAGCCGCGCGCTTGTCGGGCGTCTGCTGCTCAAGGCGGGTGAACTGAAGCATCTTGGACGACATGGTGTCGGCCTCCTCCTACGGAAAACGGGGCGCGCCGAGGCGGTGACGGCGGGGCGGCGACAGCAGGGCGGACACGTCCGGGGACGGCGCCGGTCGCCGGACCTTGGTCGGTCCTCGGGCCGCGGCTCGGAGAGAGTTGATAAGTCTCTAAAGCGCACAACTCAAGGGAAAAGCGACAAATAGGTCGCATATGTTTACTAAAATTCGCCTCCTTGGCCGGGGCACGGCCTTCGGACGGCCCTCCGGCGATTCAGCCCCGAAAATTTTAGGTTCGTAATGCTGACCTTTTTTGGCCTCTTGGGACCATCCCCGGGCGGTGGTAAAAAGGCGCCGTCTTACCCAATGCTCGGGGCGTCTCCGTGACCCTTCTACAAATTATTGTGTTGGCCGTGGTCCAGGGCATCACGGAGTTCCTGCCGATCAGCTCCTCCGGCCATTTGGTGCTGGTTCCCATCGTCGCCGACTGGCCGGACCAGGGGCGGACCATGGACATCGCCGTCCATGTCGGCACGCTGTTCGCCGTCATCCTCTATTTCTGGCGCGACTGCCTCGCCATGCTCGGCGGCCTGTGGCGATCCCTGAAGGGACGCCGCGACGCGGGCGCCACCCTGTTCTGGAAGGTGACCGCCGCCACCCTGCCGGTGATCGGCGCCGGGTTCGCCATGAAGACGCTGCTTGGCGACGACGCCTTCCGCTCCATCGAGGTGCTGGGCTGGACCATGCTCGGCTGGGGCATCGTCCTGTGGATCTTCGACCGCATGTGCATGACCGTCAAACGGGTCGAGCACATGCCCTGGTTCGACGTCGCGATCATCGGCCTGAGCCAGGTCCTGGCGCTGATCCCCGGCACCTCGCGGTCCGGCATCACCATGACGGCGGCCCGCGCGCTGGGGTACGAGCGCGGCGAGGCGGCCCGCTTCTCCATGCTGCTGTCCATCCCCACCATCCTGGGCGCCGGGGTCCTGGCCGGGCTGGACATCTACAAGGCGGGCGACGACGCCCTGACCGTCAGCGCCGCCATCGGCGCCGGCCTGGCCTTCGTCTCGGCGCTGATCGCCATCGCCCTGATGATGGCCTGGCTGAAGCGGGCCAGCTTCACGCCCTTCGTCATCTACCGCGTGCTGCTGGGGATCGTGCTGCTGGCCGTCGCCTACGGCCTGGTGCCGTGGTGACCGAGGCGCGAGAAGCCTCCACCGCCCCGACCGGCGGCTGCCTGTGCGGCGCCCTGCGCTATCGCCTGACGCCGCCGCTGCTGGACGCCGCCTACTGCCATTGCCGCATGTGCCAGAAGGCCTCCGGCGCCCCGGCGGTGCCCTGGGTGTCGGTGCCGCCCGCGGGGTTTCTCTATACCCAGGGGTCCCCCACGCTCTACCGATCCTCGGACTGGGCACGGCGTGAGTTTTGCGGGGCCTGCGGCAGCCCGCTGGTGTTCCGCTACGACGACCCGACGAAGCCGGTTGACGTGGCCGTCGCGACCCTGGACCATCCGGCGACCGTGATCCCGAGCTACCACATCTGGCGACAAAGCCGCCTGCCCTGGTTCGAGACGACGGACACCCTGCCGCGCCACGACGGCAAGGGCGGCGACCACTAGGGCACCCCTCCGGGGCGCCCGCCGAAGGCACGACCCTATCCCATGCGCGATCCCCTGAACGGCTCGGAGGGCTTCGGGCTTTATGTCCATTGGCCCTTCTGCCTGTCCAAATGCCCCTATTGCGATTTCAACAGCCATGTCGACGACGCCGTCGACCAGGGCCGTTGGCGGCGCGCCCTGCTGGCCGAGCTGGACCACGCGGCGAGGGAGGCCGGGGCGGCGCCCCGACACCTGCCATCGATCTTCTTCGGCGGCGGCACGCCGTCGCTCATGGACCCGGAAACGGTGGCGGCGATCATCGCCGAGGCCCGCGCCCGCTTCCCCGGCCCGCCGCCGGAGATCACCCTGGAGGCCAATCCCGGCGCCGTCGACCGAGCCCGTTTCGAGGCCTTCCGTCAGGCCGGGGTGACGCGGGTGTCGCTGGGCGTCCAATCCCTACGCGAGGATTCCCTGCGCTTCCTGGAACGCCGTCACGACGCCCGGGACGCCCTGCGCGCCCTGGAGGCGGCGGCGGAGACCTTCGACCGCCTGTCCTTCGATCTGATCTATGCCCGACCGGGTCAGTCGGTCGAGGGTTGGACGCGGGAACTGCGCGCCGCCCTGCCCTTCGCCAAGGGGCATCTCAGCCTCTACCAACTGACGATTGAGCGCGGCACGCGTTTCTTCACCGACTTTGGTCAGGGCAAATTCACTCTGCCCGAGGAAGACGACGCGGTCGCCCTGTACGAGGCGACCCAGGAGGTTCTAAGCGCTGCGGGATTGCCCGCCTACGAAGTCTCCAACCATGCCGCGCCGGGACAGGAATGCGCCCACAATCTGACCTATTGGCGCGGTGGCGATTATCTCGCCATCGGTCCCGGCGCCCATGGCCGGGTGACGGTGGAGGGCGTGACCCAGGCCTACCGCCGCCATCGGGCGCCGGAGATTTGGCTCAAATTGATTCAATCTCAGGGTCACGCGACAAAGGAAAAAACGCCTTTGACGGCGCGGGAACGGCTAGAAGAACTAATCCTGATGGGTTTGCGCCTCCGCGAAGGCGTCCCCGTCGCCCGCCTGACCGGCCAGGACCTGATGTCCGCCCTTCATCAAGACGGTCTCGCCATGCTACGGGAGGAAGGCTTCGTCGCCCCCGGCACCCCTTTGCGGGTCACGTCGCGCGGCATGTTGTGCCTGAACGCGGTCATCGGGGTCTTGCTGGCGTAATCGAACCGTTATGTCCGAGTCGCCACAAGTTCACCCAAGTTTAATAACCCTTCGCACTGCGAAACCGTAGCTTCAGCGGACGTCGACCTCCGACCAAGGGTCCAAGACAATGTCCGTCGCCGCCACCGCCACCGACCACGGCGGGTCCAGGTCCTTCTGGGCCCGTTTCCCCATTCCGGCCCGCATTTATTTTATCGTCGCGCTGGGTCTCTGCTCCCTGGCGCTGGGCGTCGGCGTGCACTTTGGAACCGAACGGATCGTCGGCGATTACCAGGCCCGCGCCGGGCGCCTGCGGGTCCTGGTCGATCAGGCCCGTGCCCTGGAACAGCAGGGACTGCGGCTGCGTCTGGCCGTCGCCGCCTATGTCCAGGACCCCGACAAGGCGACCCGCGCCTTCGCCGACCAGCGGGAGTCGGCGGGCACCACGGCCGCCGCCGCCGCCGCCACGGCCCGGGGCGCCGGTCTGGCCGAGACGGCGACGCGCCTAGACGCCGCGACCGCTTCCATCGCCGCCCTGCAGGACGGCTTCGACGCCTATTCCGCGGCCGTCCAGACCATCGGCCTGACACCCGACGACGGTCTGCGCGGGGACCTGCGCGACCGCGTGGCGGCGGTCGAGACGGAACTGGCGCAATGGCCCAACGTCGCCGACATCGTCGCCAAGGTTCAGACCCTGAAACGCTACGAACAGCAATATCTGGTCACCCCCAGCGACGACACCCTGGGCCGCCTGCGCAAGGCCGCCAACGAA
>CAZFRK010000139.1:0-7973 GCA_964521375.1 uncultured Rhodobacterales bacterium | reverse complement strand
TGGCGAACATGTCGATGGTCGACTTGCCGCCCGCCGTGTACTCGGTGAAGCCCAGTTCCGTCACCACCTCGTTCAACTTAACGAACAGGAAGGTGCCGTCCTCCACGGTGCCGCCCAGACCCAGCTGCGGCAGCGGGTTTCCGGTCAGCTGGAAGGAAATGAAGATGGCCGGGATGATGTAGGCGGTGATCAGCACGCAGTACTGGGCGACCTGGGTGTAGGTGATGCCCTTCATGCCGCCGAGCACGGCGTAGACGAAGACGATGCCCATGCCGATGACCAGACCGGTCAGCAGGTCGACTTCCAGGAAGCGGGAGAAGACGATGCCAACGCCGCGCATCTGGCCGGCGACGTAGGTAAAGGAAATGAAGATCAGGCAGAGCACGGCCACGGCGCGGGCGACCTGGCTGTAATAGCGGTCGCCGATGAACTCGGGCACCGTGAACTTGCCGTACTTGCGCAAGTAGGGCGCCAGCAGCATGGCGAGCAGCACGTAGCCGCCGGTCCAGCCCATCAGGTAGACCGAGCCGCCGTAGCCCAGGAAGGCGATCAGACCGGCCATCGAGATGAAGGACGCCGCCGACATCCAGTCGGCGCCCGTGGCCATGCCGTTGGCGACCGGGTGAACACCGCCGCCGGCGACGTAGAATTCACCCGTGCTGGCGGCCTTCGCCCAGATGGCGATGCCGATGTAGAGCGCGAAGGACGCCCCCACGAAAAGGTAGGTGAGTAGAGTCAGGTTATCCATGGAACAGGTCTCCCCCGGGGACGGTCTTAGCGTTCGTCGACGTCATGTTCACGATCCAGCTTGTTCATGCGCCAGGCATAGAACGCGATCAGGATCAGGAACACGTAGATGGCCCCCTGCTGGGCGAACCAGAAGCCCAGCGGATAGCCGCCCAGGTGGATGCTGTTCAAGGCGTCGGCGAAGATGATGCCGGCGCCGTAGGATACGATGAACCACACGGCCATGCAGCCGAGCACGATCTTGATGTTGGCACGCCAATAGGCGTTCTTGGACGGAGCGTTGTCACTCATCGTCGCGTACCCTCCCTGTTTGGGTAGCCTAGAAGAATTCTTGTTGGGAGCCACTCTATACGAAGCTTCCGCAGAGGCAAGCGGTGAAAATGGGCGGGATGCTCGCCTATCACGCGACAAAGGTCCGTTTCGGCGGCGACCGGGCGACGGCGGCGGGCGCGGCGGCGGTCCTAGGGTTCGGGGACGCGCTCAGGGCGCGGTGGCGACCGGCCGGGCGGGCACCGCCGTCAAGGGCAATACGACCTGCGCGAGAAGGCCGCCGTCCGGGTGATTGGCCAGATGAAGGTCGCCGCCGTGCATCTGGGCCAGCCGTCGCGTCAGGGGCAAGCCCAGGCCGACCCCGGCGGGCTGGCTGCGCATGGGGTCCCGGCTGCCCCGTTCGAACGGCTGAACAAGCCGCGCCAGATCCGCCCCCGGGATGCCCGGTCCCTGGTCCCGGATGGAGATGCGCAGTCCGGCGGCGCGCGCGTCGGCCAACCCCGGCACCGGCGCCTCCTGGACCTCCACCTTCAGCGAGATGGCGTCCCCGTCGGTGTAGTTCATGGCGTTTGTCAGCAGGTTCAGCACCATCTGGCGCAGGCGTCGGGGGTCGGCCTGGAGCGCGGGCAGGACATCGGGCATCGCCAGCCGCACCGCCGTGCCCTGGTCCCGGCGTAGAGCCGCCACGAAGCGGGCGCAGTCCTCCAGCAGGGCGGGCAGGTCCACCTGCTGGACGTCCAGGTCCAGGGTCCCGGAGTCGACCGACGCCAGATCCAGGACTTCGTCGATCAGGTCGCGCAGGTGCCCTCCCGCCGAACGGATACTGTCCAGGGCGTCGCGATAGCCCTCCCTCAAGGGACCGTAAGGTTGCAGCGCCATGAGGTCGGAAAAGCCGAGAATGGCGTTGAGCGGGGTCCGCACCTCGTGGCTCATCTGGGCCAGGAACATGGATTTGGCGCGGTCGGCGGCCTCGGCCCGGTGCAGGGCGCCCTTGAGCAGAGAATTCCGCCGCTTCAGATCGGTGATGTCCGTGCGGATGGCGACGTACCGGTCCGGATCGTCCCGCCCCGACGCCCGAATCGGCAAAATCGTCGTCGCCACCCAGAAGATGGAACCGTCGCGCCGACGGTTGGCGATTTCGCCCTGCCAGATCTCCCCCCGGCGGATGGTCCGCCACAGGTCGGCGAAGAAGTCCGGCCCGTGGACGCGGGAGTTGAAGATGGCGTGCGGCGCGCCGTACAGCTCGTCCACCGTATAGCCTGAGGCTTCGCAGAACTTGGGGTTGGCGTAAACGATGCGTCCGTCGACATCGCCCACCGACACCAGGGCGTGACGGTCCAGGGCGGCCTTCAGGGCGCTCAGTTCGGTCATGGTCTTTTCGATCTGCGACGCCTTGATCCGCTCACGGCGCAGGGCCTCCTCGCGCTCGCTGACGTCCAGCGCCGTCGCCGTCAGGCCGAGGACGGCGCCGCCGTCGTCGCGATCGACACGGGGATGCAGGCTGACCCATACGGTAGCGCCGTCGCGGCGGCGCAGGCGGATCGGCTGGCAGGCCAGGCGGTCGGCCCCGGTCGCCACCCCGTCCTCGACACAGCGCGCGACGCGGCCCCGGTCGTCGGGGACGACGGCCTCCAGGAAGGAGGTCCCGACGATGTCCCCGACCGGGCGACCGAACAGATCCCGCGCCGCCCCGGACGCGTAGGTCAGCGGCCAGCCGTCCGACAGCCGCCACCGCAAGACGGTGACGGGCCCGTCATCGAACAGATCCGAAAACGATCGCGACTCCTCTGTCGCCTGCGTCGCACCGCCCATGCCGCCCCTTTGGCGTCCGCCCCCAACGTCCCGCGTGAAGCGGGAGTACGCCGCCGATTTCCCGCGAGACCCGTGATACCACCGCGCGGACGCATGCACATCCATACAAATCCCGCGGCTTTTACGCGCCTTCGGCGGCCCCGCCTTGGAGGCGGGCGGCGATCTCGGATAGGCTGAGGGAGCACCGTGAAAAGGGTCGACCATGTCCGCTCCCCATCCCTCCCTCCGCCTGAGGCTGCGCTTGAAGGCCGGAAAGAAGCTGGTCCTGGGTCCGGGGCGCCTGGAGCTTCTGGACGGCATCCGCGACACCGGGTCCATTTCCGCCGCCGCGCGCGGCATGGGCATGTCCTATCGGCGGGCCTGGACGCTGATCGATGACCTCAACCAATGCTTCGCCGCGCCGCTGGTCGAATCGGTGACCGGCGGCCAAAGGGGCGGCGGTGCCCGCCTGACGCCATTGGGCGAAGAGGTCGCCGCGCTGTTCCGCCGTACGGTGGCGGCGGCGGAAAACGCGATTGAAGCGGAGATCGCCGCCCTGGAGGCGCTGCTGTCCGAAAGCCTTGGCCTGGCACCGGGTGAAACGGACCAAGCGGCGGCGACGGAGGGGCCGCCCAACAAATAGGCAGGCCGCGCGGCTGCATTTTTTCGTTGCAGCGCGACATAAGACCTGCCAGCGTGTCTATCGTTATATCCAATCGAACATAACGCTCCCGACGGAGCACAGGGAGACATCGACATGACCATCGCCCGTTCCATGCGGACCCTGGCCGCCACCGCCGCGCTTCTGGCCGCCGTCACGGTCCAGTCCGTCGGCGCCGCCCGCGCCGAGACGCTGATCTTCGCCGCCGCCTCGACCACCAATGCCGTGACCGACGTCATCGCCGCCTACAAGGCCGAAACCGGAAAGGACGTCACGCCCTCCTTCGCCTCCTCCTCGACGCTCGCCAAGCAGATCGCCCAGGGGGCTCCGGCGGGCGTGTTCATTTCCGCCAATCCGAAGTGGATGGACTTCCTGGCGACCGAAGGCCTGCTGGTGGAGGGCTCGCGCGTCGATCTGCTCGGCAACGCCCTGGTCCTGATCGCCCCGGTCAAGGACGCCGCGCCGGTCACGGTCGACGCCACGCTCCCCCTGGACACGCTCCTGGGCGCCGACGGCCGCCTGTCGGTCGGCGATCCGGACCATGTTCCCGCCGGGATCTACGCCAAGCAGGCCCTGACCGCGCTGGGTCTATGGGACGCCGCCGAGCCGCGCCTGGCCCGCGCCAACGACGTGCGCGCCGCCCTGGCCCTGGTGGACCGCGGCGAGACGCCCTACGGCATCGTCTATGCCACCGACGCCGCGATCAGCGACGGCGTGGCCGTGGTCGGCACCTTCCCCGAGGACAGCCACCCGCCGATCACCTATCCCGCCGCCCTGATCAAGGACGCCGACACCGACGCCGCGGCCTTCCTGGACTTCCTCAAGAGCGACGCCGCCGCCGCCATCTTCAAGCGTTACGGATTCGCCCGGAAAGGGTAAGATCCGCCGCGATGGATGCTTTCGCCCTCACCGACTACGAAGTCACGGCCATCCTGCTCAGCCTGAAGGTCTCGGGCTGGGCGGTGGTCGGCAGCCTGCCGCCGGGCATCGCCTGCGCCTGGCTGCTGGCGCGGCGCGACTTCCCCGGCAAGATCCTGGTCGATGGCCTGATCCATCTGCCCCTGGTCCTGCCGCCGGTGGTCGTCGGCTACCTGCTTCTGGTCGGCCTGGGGCGCAACGGCGTCATCGGCGCCGTCCTCAAGGAGTGGTTCGGCGTCACGCTGGCCTTCACCTGGCAGGGCGCGGCGGTGGCCGCCGCCGTGGTCTCCTTCCCCCTCCTGGTGCGGGCCATCCGCCTGGGCATGGAGCAGGTGGACCGGGGACTTGAGCAGGCGGCGCGGACCCTCGGAGCGTCCCCCCTCCGGGTGTTCGTCACCGTCACCCTGCCGCTGGTCGGGCCGGGCATCCTGACCGGCGTGGTCCTGGCCTTCGCCCGCTCCCTTTCGGAGTTCGGGGCCACCATCACCTTCGTCTCCAACATTCCCGGACAGACGCGCACCCTGCCCATCGCGCTTTACACCTTCACCCAGACGCCGGGCGGCGACGAGGCCGCCTTCCGCCTGTGCGTCCTGTCCATCCTCCTGGCCATGGCCGCCCTGATGGCCAGCGAGGTCCTGTCGCGGCGCATTCAGAAACAATTGGCGGGCTAGGCCGATGCTCGACGTCCGCCTTCACCGCCGCCAAGGATCCTTTCAGGTCGACGCCGCCTTCGCCTCCGCCGAGGCTGGGGTGACGGCGCTGTTCGGCCCGTCGGGGTCGGGCAAGACCTCCATCGTGCGCATGGTCGCCGGACTGGCGCGCCCCGACGGCGGGCACATCCGCCTGGACGGCCAACCGCTGTTCGACGACGGCTCCCAGGGGGGCAAGCGCGTCGACCTGCCGATGGAGCGCCGCCACGTCGGCTATGTCTTCCAGGAAGGCCGCCTGTTCCCCCATATGTCGGTCAGGGCCAACCTGACCTACGGCCAGCGTCTGGTTCCGGCGGCGGAGCGGCGCATCGGCTTCGACGCCGTGGTCGAGCTTCTGGGCATCGGCGCCCTGCTCGACCGCCGCCCCGCCAAGCTGTCGGGCGGCGAGAAGCAGCGCGTGGCGGTCGGTCGGGCGCTTCTGACCTCGCCGCGCCTTCTGCTGATGGACGAGCCTCTGGCGGCGCTCGACGCCAACCGCAAGCAGGAGGTGCTGCCTTTCATCGCCCGCCTGCCGCGCGAATTCTCCATTCCCATCCTCTACGTCACCCACTCCATGGACGAGATCCTGCGTCTGGCCGACCTGCTGGTCCTGATGCGGGACGGACGGTCGGTCGCCGTCGGGCGGGTGGAAGACCTGTTGAACCGCCCCGACCTGCGCCCCCTGACCGGCGTCGCCGAGACCGGCGCGGTCATCCCGGCCCATCTGCGCGGCCACGACGCCCGTTTCGGCCTGAGCCACCTGGACACCGCCGCCGGGCCGCTGGTGGTCGAACGCCTGGACCTGCCGCCGGGCACGGCGGTGCGCGCCCGCATCCTGTCGCGCGACGTCAGCCTGGCCGCCGAACGGCCCATCGGCCTGTCGGTGCAGAACGTCTTCCGGGGCACGGTGCGCGGCATCTCCGGCGGCGAAGCCAGCCACGTGGAGGTCGATATCGACGCCGGGGTGCCCATCCTGTCGCGGGTCACGCGCAAGGCCGCCGCCGAACTGGGCCTGGATGTCGGGCGCACGGTCTACGCCCTGGTCAAGGCGGTGTCCATCGCCCGCGCCGACCTGGGCGAACACGGCGAAACGCCGGACTGAAGCCGCCGCCCGACAGGACCGATCAACTGCATTTGCTGTAGCCGCAATCCAGGCAAGTGTCGCAGTTCTCCCGCCGCACCAGTCCCCTCTGGCCGCACCGCGGACAGGGGCGCCCCGCCTCTCCGCCCTGGACCGCCGGGGCCGACCGGGCCCCGAGGCCCTCGGTCGTCGTCGCCCGTGCCCCGCCGTTGACGCCGACGGGCGACTCCAGGAAGCCGATGGCCAAAAGGTGTCTTTCGATCACGTCGCCGATGGCCGCCAGAAGCGACGGCACGTAGCGACCGTCCATCCAGGCCCCGCCGCGCGGATCGAAGACGGCCTTCAGTTCCTCGACCACGAAGGCGACGTCGCCACCGCGCCGGAACACCGCCGAGATCATCCGTGTCAGGGCCACCGTCCAGGCGTAATGCTCCATGTTCTTGGAGTTGATGAAGACCTCGAAGGGGCGGCGGCGCGGGGTGCCGTCGGGCGCCTCTTCCTCGATGTCGTTCACCGTCACGTAGAGGGCGTGCTCGCTTTCCGGCCAGCGCAGCTTGTAGGTGCTGCCGGGCAGTTCCTGGGGCCGCGCCGCCGGAGCCTCATGCGGATCGCCGCCCGCCTCCGCGGGGTCGCCGGACCCGGCGGCGGACAGGACGGCGCCGGTGATCGGGTTGGGGCGGTAGGTGGTGCAGCCCTTGCAGCCCAGGCGATAGGCGTCCCGATAGACGTCCTTGAAGGCCTCGAAGGAGATATCCTCGGGCAGATTGATGGTCTTGGAGATGGCGCTGTCCACGTGGCGTTGGGCGGCGGCCTGCATGACCAGATGGTCGCGCGGCGTCAGGGCCGCCACGTCCACGAAGGCGTCGGGCAGGGGCGCCGCCTCCCCATGCAGCCGCCGGAAGAGGCGATAGGCGTGGTCGCTGACCTCTTCCTCGCGCGTGGCGCCGTCGGCCTGAAGGACCCGGCGGCGGGCGGTAAAGCTGAAGACCGGCTCGATGCCCGAAGAGACGTTGTCGGCGAACAGCGAAATGGTGCCGGTCGGCGCGATGGAGGTCAGCAGGGCGTTGCGGAGTCCATGGGTGGCGATGCCCTCCCGCAGGTCGGGGTCGAGGCCCTGGAGGGTCTCCGACGCCAGGTACTTCTCGGCGTCGAACAGGGGAAAGGGTCCCTTTTCCCGCGCCAGATCAATGGAGGCGCCATAGGCGGCGCGGCGCAGGGCGGCCAGCCACCGCTCCGTGGCCGCCACCGCCCCGTCCGACCCGTAGCGCAGGCCCAGCATGATCAGGGCGTCGGCGAGGCCGGTGACGCCCAGGCCGACGCGCCGCTTGCTGGTCGCCTCCCGGCGTTGCTCGGGCAGGGGAAAGCCCGACACGTCGATCACGTTGTCGAGCATGCGCACGGCCACGGCGACCGTTTCGGCCAGCGCCGCCTCGTCCAGCGCCGCCGCCTCGGAAAAGGGGTCGCGCACCAGACGGGCCAGATTGACCGAGCCGAGCAGGCAGGTCCCGTAGGGCGGCAGGGGTTGCTCGCCGCAGGGGTTGGTCGCCCGGATGTCCTCGCAATAGGCCAGGGGGTTGGCGGCGTTCACCCGGTCGATGAAGATCACCCCCGGCTCGGCGGCGCCGTAGGTGGCCCGCATGACGCGGTCCCACAGACCGCGCGCCGACACCGTATGGTGGACGGCGCCGTCGAACAGCAGATCCCAGCCCGCGTCTTCGTCCACCGCGCGCAGGAAGGCGTCGGTGACCAGGACCGACAGGTTGAACATGCGCAGGCGGCCCGGCTGGCGCTTGGCCTCGATGAAGGCCTCGATGTC
>CAZFRK010000138.1:0-7976 GCA_964521375.1 uncultured Rhodobacterales bacterium | reverse complement strand
ATAGCGCCCGTCGGCGATCATGATGTCGGCGTCAATGCCGCAGGCCTCTTCCACGGCGGCTTGGCGGCGCTCCACCTCCTCGGCGAGGGCGGGGCCGGCCAGACGCGTGGCGAAGGCGTCGCCTTCCAGAAGCTTCAGCGCCGCCCACCGGGCATCGACGCCGCGCGCGGCGGCGGCCTCGGCCAGGCTCGGAGCCAGGGCGTCGACCTCGGCCTGGACGGCGGCGTCATGCTCGGGCCGCGCCGTGGGGACGTGGGGCGCGACGCAGGCGGCGGCGACGGCGGCCTTCAGCGCGGCGGTGCCCTCACCCCGGCTGGCGACCAGCGGCACGACCGGGCAATCCAGGCGGCGGGACAGTTCGTCGATATCCAGGGCGACGCCGTTGCGGGTCGCCATGTCCATCATGTTCACCGCCACCACCACCGGCACCCGCATTTCCAGGAGCTGGGTGGTCAGGTAGAGGTTGCGCTCCAGGTTGCTGCCGTCGACGATGTTGACGACCAGCGCCGGTTCACCCGACAGAATGAAGTCGCGGGCGACGCGCTCGTCCTCCGACCCGCGCGACACGGCGCCCAGCATATAGACACCGGGCAGGTCGACCAGGGTGTAGGTCTCCCCGTCGTGGCGATAGACGCCGGTCTTCTTCTCGACCGTCACGCCCGGCCAGTTGCCCACCTGCTGGCTGGCGCCCGTCAGGCCGTTGAACAAGGTCGTCTTGCCGCAATTGGGGTTGCCGACGACGGCGATCACGCGATTCATGGCCGCACCCTTTCAACACGAAGAATGTCCGCTTCGGACTTGCGCAGGGTCAGAGGGAAGTTTCTCAGGCGGATTTCCACCGGATCGCCCAGGGGCGCGACCCGTGTCACCGTGAACAGCACCCCAGGCAAGAGCCCCATGGCGAGAAGCCGCTGCCGGTAGTCCCGATCGGCCTTCCGGAAGCCCGCCACGCGCCCCGCCTCGCCGGGGCGCAATTCCTGAAGCCTGATATCCATGCGGCATCTCCTGAAGGGGGCCGTTCCGCCGAGCCGGGGCGGGCAGCCAGGGTGTTGCGATTGCGTCGCAGTTCTGACGCACCTTACGCCCTTCCTCCCTTGCCCGCAAATTAATTACAGGTAATTCTCATTCGCGCGAAACGCATGACGAGCCCCGTCCCGCCGCCTGGGGAGAGCCGCCCCCTCTCAATGCATCGATTTGTATTGACATATTGACCTAACCGCCTCCCCTGCGCCGACGACAAGGCATGCATGCGCATTTTGCAGTGCAACATAAACGGCGACCTCCCTAAGTTTGGCTGAAATCCAGATTTGGAGAAACCCGATGTCGCCCGAAATGCCCGAGAGCTTCTTTCTGCCGTCCAAGGTCGTCCGGCAGGCGGAGCATGACCGCGCCGTCTACCTGAGCGCCCTGCTGCACGATATCGCCGCCTCCCTGCGGGACCTGCTGCACATCGGTCGCGACCACGCCACGCCGCTCAAGCACTGATACGGCGAAAGGTCCGGCGCGCCGCGGGCTGGCGCCGGACAAACGACCCCGCCGCCGTCCCGGTCCACACCGGGACCTGGACCAGGGCCTTGCGCGAGCCGAAAAACTATTCTAACAAACGTTAGGTATTTTTCAGCCAAGGCCGTCCCCATGCCCCGCGACCTCATCGAACGCACCTTCGGAAACGTCCTGCCCTTCAACGACTGGTCGGCCATCGACTATGTCGAGGCCTCGCCGCGGCGTACCCGCCTGACCATGCCGTGCGCGCCGCATCTGGCGGCGCCTGACGGCGGCATCGCCGAAGGGCCTCTGCTGGCGCTGGCGGACACCACGGGCGGATTGGCCGCCATGGCCGTCTTCGACGGCGCCCGGCAGGTCGCCACCGCGACCCTTCAGATGTCGGCCCTCGCCCCCATGCCGCCGGGCACCGATGTCCTGGCGAGCGCGGTCGTCGTCAGCCACGACGCCCATTCGGTGCTGGTCGACGTCGATCTTCTGGCCGGAGGCGAGGACGGCATCCGGGTGCGGCAGGCCCGCGTCCGTCTGGTCACCACCCATCCGCCCGCCCCGACCTCGACCGACGCCGACGGCGCCGCGGCGCGCTTCGTCGCCCCGACCCCGCCCGATCTGGCCTTTCCCCTATCCATCGGCTTCGAACCTGCCCCCGCCGGGCAATGGCGCATCCCCTTCGCCCCGCATCTGGTCGGCAACGCCGCCCGCCGCATGGTTCACGGCGGCGTGGTCGCCGCGGGCATGGCCGAGGCGCTGTGCCGCATGCCGGAGTTGGACGGCGCCCCCGCCGTGATCCTGGACAGCACCACCGATTACGTGCGCCCCGCCCAGGCCCAGGACATGACCATCACCACCAGCCTGCGCCGGGCCGGTCGCCGCTACGCCTTCGCCGACGCCGAAGTGCTTCAGGAGGTTCCGGGCAAGGGCTTGGTCCCCGTCGCCTATATGCGGGCCACCGTGGCGCGCGAGCAGGCCGCCCAGGCCGCCGCCCAATAAGGCGCGAAGGTTCGGGCGGCCTTGACGCGGGTCCGCGTCCCTTGGCTATTCTGGGGCCTTCCGGCGTCGCCGCTCCCGCCGCTTTCGCAGGACGCATCCATCATGGCCTCTCCCCCGCGGATCCCCGAACCGAAGGACGGCGCGCCGAAGGGCCGCGACGCCTCCCGCCGGACCATTCTCAACCAGACCGCCCGCCTCCTGGTGGAGCGCGGCTATGCCTCGACCTCGCTGCGCGACATCGCCGCGGCGACCGGCATGAAGGCGGGCAGCCTATACTATCACTTCGACGGCAAGGACAGGCTGGTCGAAACGGTCCTGGCCGAAGGCATCTCCCTGGTCGAGGAACAGGTCCACGCCGCCCTGGACGCCCACCCCGAAGCGCCGCCCCTGGAGCGCCTGCGTCTCGCCATGGCGGCCCATCTGCGCGCCCTGCACGACAGCGGCGATTACGCCTCGGCCCATATCCGCTGCTACGCCCATATGCCGCCGGACGCCATGAAGCGCCTGCATGCCCTGCGCGAAGGCTACGACGCCCTGTGGCGCGACCTGATCGACGCCGCCCAGGCGGCGGGCGCCCTGCCCCCGGACACCAACCCGCGCACCCTGCGCTTCGCCGTCCTGGGGATGATGAACTGGACGCTGGAATGGCGGCGCGGCAGGGACGGATCGCCCGAAGAGCTGGCCGACCAGTTCTTCGGGATCGTTTTCCTCCGCTGACGGCCCGGCGTCAGGCCGTCTCCACCACCCTGGGCCGTACGCCGTCCAAGGCCCGTTCCCCATTGATGCGCGCGGCCAGGGCCTCGGCATCGGTCAGGACATGCCTGGCGAAGACGCGGGCCGTCGCCAGCTTGGTCTGGTGGAACGGTTCGTCCCCGCGGGCGGCGGCGGCGGCCATGCGGCACCACATCCAGCCATAGGACAGCAGGGCGAAGAGGCGCAGCATATCGACCGCCGTTTCGGCGACCTCCGCCGGGTCGCGTCCGGCCTGCCCGGCCACCGCCTGTTCGGTCAGGTCCAGCGTGCGGGCGACGGCGCGGGCCAGGACCGACGGCGCCTCTTCCAGGTCGCGGCGCACGGCGGCGAACAAACGGCGCGGCAGGCGCCCGTCATGCAAGGGCAGCTTGCGGCCCACCAGATCCAGGGCCTGAATGCCGTTGGTGCCTTCGTAGATCTGCGTCACGCGGACATCGCGCAGAAGCTGCTCGACGCCCCATTCGCGCACATAGCCATGACCGCCCAGAACCTGCTGGGCATGGACGCAGGCCTCGAACCCGAAGTCGGTTCCGGCGGCCTTGATGACCGGGGTCAGGAGGGCCACCAAGTCATCGGCTTCCTCCTGGTCCGCTCCGGCGGGCAGCCGTTCGGCGCGATCCAACTGCACGGCGGCCCAGGCGGCCAAGGCCCGTCCGGCCTCCGTGGTCGCCCGCGCGATGCCGACCATGCGGGCGACGTCGGGGTGATGGATGATCGGATCGGCGGGCAGGTCGGGCCGCGCCGGGCCGCCCGGCGCGCGGCCTTGAAGGCGCTCCTCGGCATAGGCGGCGGCGGATTGCCAGGCGCATTCTCCGGCGCCGATGCCCTGGATGCCGACGAACAGGCGTTCGTCGTTCATCATGGTGAACATGGCTTGCAGACCGCGATGCGCCTCCCCGACCATCCAGCCGACGGCCCCATCGTAATTGACCACACAGGTCGGCGAGGCGTGCAGGCCCATCTTTTCCTCCAGCGACCCGACAGACCAACCGTTGCGCGTGCCGTCAGGCAGAACCTTGGGCACCAGGAACAGGCTGATGCCGCGCGTCCCCGCCGGAGCATCCGGCAGACGGGCAAGCACCAGATGCACCACGTTGTCGGTCAGGTCGTGGTCGGCGGCGGAGATGAACATCTTGCCGCCGGTGACGCGGAAGGCGTCGCCGTCCGGTTCCGCCTTGGCGCGCAACAGGCCCAGGTCGCTGCCCGCGTGCGGTTCGGTCAGGGCCATGGCGGCGGTCCATTCGCCGGTCGCCATCTTGGGCAGCCACGCCTGCTTCAGATCCTCCGAGGCGTGGCGATGGATGGCGTGCCACGCCCCCCGCGTCAGGCCGGGCAGGATGGAGAAGGACAGATTGGCCCCGCAGACCATTTCGGTGATCATGAAGTCCAGGACGCGCGGCAATCCCTGCCCCCCATAGGCGGGGTCGAGCGCCACACCCGTCCAGGCGGCGTCCCGCCATTGGCCGTAGGCGGCGTGAAACGCCTCGGGCATTGTCACGCCGTCGGGGGTCAGGCGGGCGCCTTCCTCGTCACCGACGCGATTGAGCGGGAAAATCTGTCCTTCGACCAGCTTCCCGGCCTCTTCCAAGGCGGCGTCGAAAAGGTCGGCATCGGCGTCTTCCAAGCCCGGAAGTCCGGCCAATTGGGCCGAAGCATCCAGAACCTCATGAAGCAGGAAGCGCATATCGCGCGTCGGGGCGGCATAGACGGCCATGGTCGGCTCCTCAGTTGACGAGCGGTTTTCCGGTTTCAAGCATGGCCCGCAGACGATCCCGCGTGGCCTGGGTCTCGGTCAGCGCCAGGACGGCGTCGCGTTCCAGCGCATAAAGGGCGTCCTCCGCCACCAGACGGTTGGGACCTGTGTCGCCACCGGTCAGGATGCGCGCCAGATGGTCCAGCACCACGACGTCGTGCGGGCCGATACGCCCGGCGGACGCCCAGGCCGTGACCTCATTCGTCAGCGACGCCCGGCCCGACGGCCCCGGCAGGGCGACCATGGCGGGCTCCGGCGGGGTGTAGTCCGGGGCCAGATCCAGCGCCCGCGCCTTGGCGTCGGCCAGCAGGCGGTCGCGGTTCATGGTGACGCGGTCGGCGGGACCCAGGAACCCCATGGCCCGCGCCTCCGCCGCCGAGGACGAGCGCCGCGCGCCGGCGATGGCCTGGAAGGCGGCGACCACTGGCGGCAAGGGGCCACCGGGCCTGTCGGCGCGCGCGGCCTGGGCGATGACCAATCGCGTCGTGCCGCCCCATCCGGGAATGATGCCGACCAGCCGTTCGACCAACCCCAGGGAGGCTTCCGCCCACGCCTGAACGGCGTCGCAATGAAGCAGGATTTCGCAGCCGCCGCCCAGCGCCAATCCCCGCGGCGCGCCGACCACCGGGAAAGGCGCGGCCCGCAAGGCGCGGAAGGCGTCCTGCCCCTGGCGCAGAAAGGCTTCCAAGCCCGCGCGGTCGTCCAGCAGGGCGACGAACCGCGACAGATCCGCCCCGGCGGAGAAGGCCTTGGGATGATCGTTGGCGATCACCAGACCGCGCAGGTCGCGCCGCGCGGCGGTCCGCGCCACCGCCGCCAGAAGGTCCGGCGACAGGGTGTTCATCTTGGTGCGGAACTCCAGGCAGGCGATGCCGTCGCCCATGCCCCACAGGCGGGCGGCGGCGGTGTCCTCCATGACCGGAAAGTCGTCCAGCCGCACCACGCCGGGCGGGCGGACCAGCGCCGTCCAGTCGCCGGAGGTCGCGCGCACCCGCCCGTCGCCCCGAAAGCCGCCGTCTTCGGCGGCCCGGCGCAGCAGATCGGGGACCGCGCGCCCTTCGTTTTCCAAGCGGGCGACCAGGGCCGCGCAGCCAAAGGCGTCGGCCAGGGCGAAGGGGCCGACCCGCCAGTTGTAACCAAGTTCCATGGCCCCATCGATGGCCGCCACGTCGTCGGCGATCTCGGCGGCGACCTGGGCCGCATAGACGACGGTATTGGACAGCACAGCCCAGGCGTAGCGACCGAGCGCGTCGTCGCGGGCGCAGAGGGTGGCCAAGTCGTCGTCCAGCCGAACCGGCTGTTCAGGGCGATAAGTTCCGGCCTCCAGGTCCATGACCTCGCGCCGCTTGGCGCCGCCGTCGCGCACCACGCGATAGAAGCCGCCGCCGCCCTTCCGTCCGGTCAGGCCCGCCTGGATCATGGCGGTCAGGCGCGGCTGGTCGATGATGGCATAGGACTGGTGCGGATCGTCGGCGGGCAAGGCCCCGAGGAGGCTTCCCCACACCGGGCCGAGCAGGTCGATGCCGACCAAATCGAACAGACCGAAGATCCCCGTCGGCGGAATACCGAAGGGGCGTCCGGCGACGGCGTCGGCCTGCTCCACGGTCAGGCCGTGGGCGAAGGCTTCCATGACCGCCACGGTCATCCAATAGCAGCCGACGCGATTGGCGATGAAGGCCGGGGTGTCGCGGCAGTCGATCACCGTCTTGCCGAGCAGGCGGTCGGCGGCGTCGCGCACCAAGGCCGCCGTTTCCGGCGCCGTGGACGGTCCCGTGACCAGTTCCACCAAACGCATATGACGCACCGGGTTGAAGAAGTGGGTAATGACGAAATCGCGGGCGAACCGCTCCCCCAGGCCGTCGGTCAGATGGGCCAGCGGAATGGTCGAGGTGTTGGAGGAGACCGCCGCGCCGTCGCGCCGCGCCGCCTCCAGACGACGGAAAAGGTCGCGCTTGGCGTCCAGGTTCTCGATCACGGCCTCGACGATCCAGTCGGCGTCGGCGACCCGTCCCAGATCCCCAGCGACGCCGCCGACCTCGACCAGCGCGGCGGCGTCGGGATGCATGAAGGCCCCGGCCTTGAGCTGGCGGCCCAGCCCGGCGCGCGCCTGATCGGCGGTCACGTCGAGCAGCAGGACCGGCACCCCGGCGTTGGCGAACTGGGCGGCGATGCCGCCGCCCATGGACCCGGCGCCGATGACGGCGGCCCGCTTCACCCCGCTCATGCGGCCTCCAGGATCATGGCGATGCCCATGCCGCCGCCGATACATTGGGTGGCGAGCGCATGGGTCTTGCCCTCCCGCTTGAGCAGGCTGGCGGCCTTGCCGACGAGGCGCCCGCCGGTGGCCCCCAGCGGATGGCCCAGCGCGATGGCGCCGCCGTCGATGTTCAGGCGCTCTTCGGGAATGCCGAGGTCGCGGCGGCAGGCTTCGGCCTGCGAGGCGAAGGCCTCGTTCATCTCCACGATGTCGATGTCGTCGATGGTCAGACCGGCGCGCTTCAGGGCCTTGCGGGTGGACTCGATGGGACCCAAGCCCATGACGCCCGGCGCGCAGCCCGACACGGCGAAGGACTTGACCGAGGCCAGCACGGACAACCCGTGCGCGGCGGCGAAATCCTCGGAGCAGACCAGCACCGCCGTCGCCCCGTCGGTCATGGGCGAGGAGGTTCCGGCGGTCACGGTGCCGCCCTGCTTGAAGGCGGGCTTCAGGGTGGCGAGCTTTTCCAGCGTGGCGGAGCGAATACAGCCATCGACGGAGACCGTGCCCGCCGCCGTTTCCACCGGCACGATTTCGGCGGCGAGCCGCCCGTCGTCGCGGGCGGCGACGGCCTTGGCCTGGCTCCAATAGCCGAAGCGGTCCTGGTCTTCACGCGTCAGGCCGTATTCGTCGGCCACCCGCTCGGCGGTCAGGCCGACATTGATGTAGTCGGCGACCAGTTGCTGGTCCCAGGTCGGATTGGGCAGTTGGTTGAAGCCC
>CAZFRK010000137.1:0-7983 GCA_964521375.1 uncultured Rhodobacterales bacterium | reverse complement strand
CGGCGTTCTCCTCCAGATCCTCCAGCGACAGCTCCAATTGCTCGATGCGGGCGCTGCGCTCGGCCGATTGGCCGTAGCGCTCGCGCTTGAGCCGGGCGATCTCCAGTTTCAGCCGCTCGATCTCGATGTCGAGCACGCGCCGGTCGGACTCGGCCGACAGCCGCGCCGCCCGCTCGGCGAGGATCATCGCGTGGGCGGCGGCAAGGTCGGACGGAAGGGATTCGGCGGCATCGGTCACCCAGAAAGTGAATCAAATCCCGCCGCCGATAGGAACCGTTTTCTGCTATCCGGCGGCGCTGGGACGCCAGGTTTCCCGCGGCATCCGCCAGTCGATCCCCTCCAGCAGATAACCCAACTGGGCCGGGGTGATGGTGACCGCCCCATCCGCCGGCGACGGCCACAGGAAACGGCCGCGCTCAAGGCGTTTCGAAAACAGGCAGAAGCCCTGGCCGTCGTACCACAGCACCTTGACCAGATCACCGCGCCGGCCGCGAAAGACGAACAGGTGGCCGGAATGGGGATCGCGCGAAAGCCGCTCCTGCACCAGTAGCGCCAGGCCGTCGAACCCTTTGCGCATGTCGGTGTGCCCGGTCGCCAGCCATACCCGCACCCCGGATGGGATCGGGATCATCGCCCGGCCGCCGCCCGGATCACCGCCGTCGCCAGATCGGGCACTGTCCCCGCAGGGATGCGAAGCTGGGCGCCATCCGCCAGCCGAACCTCGATCACCGCGCCGCCGGGGGACTCCACGACAGAGCCGATGTCCGGCGCGACAACCACTTCGGTGAAAGCGCCCGAACCAACTCGCAACTCGCGGCGCCAGCGGTACAGCAGGCTCGCATTGACGTCCGCTCGCCGCGCCACCTCGGCCACCACCGCCCCCGGCGCGAACGCCGCACCAACCAGCGCCGCCTTTTCTTCCGGCTGCCAAACCCGCCGCCGAACCGGCCCCGTCAGAATGTGAACCTGCCCCATCGCCTCGCCCTTGGCATCGGTGCAAACCACGATGCTTGCACTGGGGCCAAGGCTGGCAGCGTCAAACGGCGCCGGCAAACGGGCTGGCTGCGGCCTTCACCGGACGGATACGGATCACCGGCGACCGGACGCGGCAGAGCAGCCAGCGGCACAACGGCACGGCGCCGGGCTGGGAGTTCGTCCACGTGTGCATCGACGACTGCTCCCGCGTCGCCTACGTCGACATCTTTCCCGACGAGCGGAAGGAAAGTGCTGTCGCCTTCCTGAAGGCCGCCGTCGGCTATTACGCCCGGCTCGGTATCCGAGTAGACCGGGTGATGACCGACAATGGAGCCTGTTATCGCTCCGGCGCTTTCCGCAAGGCCTGCAAGCACCTCGGCCTGCGCCACATCTTCACCAAGCCCTACACGCCGAAAACCAATGGCAAGGCGGAGCGCTTCATCCAGACCGCGCTCCGCGAATGGGCCTATGCCCGCGCCTACCAAACCTCAGCCTGCCGCGCCGAGGCCCTGCCGGAATGGCTCTACGCCTACAACTGGCACCGGCCCCATGGTAGCCTGAAGGACAAGCCACCCATCAGCCGCCTCGGTCTGAGCGCGGACAACCTCCTGAGGTTCCACATCTAGCCGCCGCTACCGCCCCGCAAATTCCAGCGCCCTAATTGGACCAGCGTTGGCGAGTGACGCCCCACATCTGTCTCCTTCCCGAACCGCGCCATTGCGAGCCGCGCCCGGGCGATGCTCTACTGGCGCCGGCGGATCGTTGCCACCGGCCAAAGTTCAGGCGCATGCGCCCTCACCCGCTTATTCGCGCGATACAGCTCCGCTCCTCTCCGATGTACGTCTCCCGCAAATGCCGCCGCCGCCCGCTCTCGGGCCGAGACGACGCCGCGCCTGATATCGTTTCCCTCGACGACTGCGGGGAGGCACGCGTCGTGGTGCTGCTCGGCGAGCCGGGGCTGGGGAAGAGCACAGAGTTCGAAGAGGCCGCCCGGCGGCAGGGCAGCGAGGTCATCCCCCTTGGCACGTTCCTGAATCGCTCCCTCCGGCGCTGGGAGGGGCAGAACACGCTCTGGCTTGACGGCCTTGACGAGCAGCGGGCGCGGGCGCGCGGGCAGCCCGTGCTGGAGCAGATCGTCGGCCGGCTCGACGAATTGGGTTGCCCGAAGGTGCGCCTGTCCTGCCGCACGCTCGACTGGCACGGCGGCAGCGACATGAGCGAGCTGCGCGACATCGCGGGCGGCGAGCCGATCCACGTTCTCAACCTGCTGCCGCTGGATCGCGAGGACATCGCCGCCCTTCTGCGGAGCAAGGACATCGAGCCGGACGCCTTCATCCACGGTGCGCAGGATCATGGCCTTGAGAGTATGCTCCCCAACCCACTGACGCTGGACCTGCTCATAACGGTCCACCGGGACGGAAGCGGCTGGCCGGAAAGCCGTGCCGCGCTGTACCAGCAGGCCTGCGACGTGCTGCTCAGGGAAGAAAACGAAACCCACCTGCGGGTCATCGCGGAGGGTCCCGCCGATCCGACGATCGCCCAGGCCGCCGACGAGATCGCCGCCCTGTTCCTGCTGAGCAATACCGAAACCTTGGCGCTAAACCACCTGGCCGCCGATACCGCCGTTCCTGCCCTGACGTCCCTGCCGGGGTATGACCCGACCATGGCGCTTGCCGCCCGGCGGAGGGTTTTCAGTCCGGGCGATGCCCCGGAACGGGTCAAACCCCGCCACCGCACCATCCTGGAATACATGGCCGCCCGCCACCTGGCGCGGCGCGTGCGCGACGGGCTGCCGGTTGGCCGGGTCCTGGCCCTGATCTGCGGCCACGACGGCGGCACCCTATCGGACCTGCGCGGAGTCTATGGCTGGCTGTGCACCCTGCTGCCGGAGAAGGTCGCGCAGCTCACCGCCCGAGACTCCGTTGGCGCCGTGACCTACGGCGACGCCGCGCGGTGGACGGTCGATGGACGGGAAGCCGTGCTCCGGCACCTGTTCCTGCTGGCGCGGCGCGATCCCTGGTTCCGCTCCGACTGGAGCAGCCGCCCCTGGGCGCCTTTCGCCATTCCCGAACTCGCCGGAACCCTGGGCGAGATGCTGGAGTCCGACGCTACTCACCTGACTGTAACGGCGCTGGATGCGCTGGAGAGCGGCGGCCGCGTGGCCGCATTGGACGACCGCGTCGAACGCCTTGCGCTGGATGATCGCCAGCGTGGGCTGACCTTCCGGGCAGCCGAAGCTCTGGCGCATCAGTGGGCAGATGATGCCGATCGCTTGATCACGCTCTTGCGCACGGTGGAGCGGTCGCCGAGCAGCCCGGACCGCGACGATGTTCTCGCCGTCTTGCTAAAAGCCCTGGTCCCGGCGCACCTTCCGCCGACGGAGGTGGTGAAGCACTTCGGCCAACTGAGCCGCCATCATATCGGCAGGCTCCATCATTTCTTGGAGGATCTGCCCGATAAGCTCGATGCGGACGGCTTACGGATACTGGCCGACGGCCTCGCAGGTGAGCATCCGGAATGCCTCTCGCTCACGGAAGAAAGGGCCATTGGTTTCCTTGTTTGCCGCCTGCTGACGGAGTATGGCGCAACGGAGCGGCCCGGCGTCATCCATAAATGGCTTTCTCTGGGCACGCTCCATGACTGCTACCGGGCCATTCATGAAGATTACTACGGCAGCTGTGTGCGAGCCTTTGTGAAAAGCCGACCCGACCTTATGCCTTTGCTGCTGCGGATCCACCTGCTGAAGAACCGGGGCCGGGTTCATCCGTCTGTTCATTCTTTTTCCGAACTGGTCCAGTTCGCGCCCTGGCCGGCCGGGATGTCGCATCAGCTCCTCATCTGGACGCGCATCGAAACCGACCGCAGTCTAAAGGAACTGCTGTTCCAACTGACCATCGAGCTGGCCTTGCTCCGGGACAGCGAGGGGGAAGTCACGGATGACGACATCTGGGCGGCAGCGCGGTGGGACGCGATTCTCTCGGATGCCCTGGAAGGGTGGAAGGTCTGGCCGGTCTCCGACTGGCGGTGGAAGGCCGCCCGCCGCAAGGTCGACGGCTTGGCCAAGCGCCGCAAGGCCATCCAGCGTGTCCTTCAGCGCTCCATCGACCTCCGCGCTGGCCGCGATCTCGACGTCCTTTGTAGCTGGGCCTTCCAGGTCGCGTACAACTCGACTCACGAGGAGCGCGACAAGACTTTGCGCCAGCGTCTGGTCGCGCGCCTTGACGAGGACGCCGCCGCCATTCTGGAAGACGGCATCATCGCCGCCCTGCACCACCCCGACTTGCCGACGCCTGAGAGCCTGGCGCGCCAGGAAATCGATGGTGACACCAGGGGACTGCACAGCCTGATCAAGGCCGGAACGCGACTTCTGCTGGACCGGGAGGGTGTCGAGGGCCTTCAGCGGCTTCCGACCAACACGCTTCTGATGGCCTTCCTGTGGGCGAAGGCGGCGGAGCTAGAGGAAGACGATTGGCGCGCACGCCTTTGCGACGTCGTGCCAGAGCGTATCCGCGACGGCCTGCTGCGCTTCTGGTCAGCCTTTCTGGATCATGCGCCCGACCAGGTTCCCGATGGTCTGTGGAACCTTCTCGGGGCGGATCATATATCGGGCGTCATGGCGCCACACCTCCAGGGCCTGCTGCAAAAGTATCCGGATCCTTCCCCCCGCACCCTGACCAGCCTGCTGCGGGCGGCTCTTTCGCGCGTCGCGCCGGAGGACTTGCGGCCCTTCCTGGCAGCGATGTGCCGGAGCGGCTTGGCGCCGCGGCCGGAGAACGGGGCGCAGTGGCTGGCGGCCGGCGCGTTCTGTGGCGACGCCGACCTACTGGACGGCCTGAGCGAGCTGCTGGAGGCCGCTCCAGATCTGGCGTGGGCCGTCCTGGAATTGGTGGCGCCATTGGTGTCGCGCGGCGAGGCTGGCGTGTCAGGCGAGGTCGGGCGCCAAGCGCTTCTACCGCTACTTCTGAAGCACTTCCGCAACGTCCCGCATACCTTCGGAACACGCTACGTCGGTCGCCGGGATCGGGAAGAGGCCGCGCACAGCCTTCGAAGGATCATCGACGACATTGCATCCAGCCCGACCGAGGAGGCCGGCGCCCTGCTAACGCGGCTGCGGAACGACCCCGACCTGGGCGACTGGCACGACGCGCAGAGCCACGCCGCCGCCACCCAGGCCGAGCAACGCCGTCAGGCCCTGTTCGCCTATGCCGATTTCCAGGGCGTGCATGACACCCTCAGGGGCGGCCCGCCCGCCAACGCCGCCGACCTGCAGGCCCTGGCGCACGACGTCCTCGCCGATGTGCAGAACTACCTGCGGAATGGTGACACCGACGGCTGGAAGGCGTTCTGGAACACGGACGCCCGCGGCCGCCCTACCACACCGCGCGCCGAGAACGAATGCCGTGACCGCCTCAACGACTTCCTGAAAGAGCGCCTACGAGAGGTCGTGGTGTCACGGGAGGGCGACTTCGCCGAACACAAGCGCGCCGACATCACGGTGAGCCACGGCGACCTCCTGCTGCCGATCGAAGCCAAGCGGACGGATCATCCGGACCTGTGGACCGCGGCGGAGCGGCAGCTGGTCGCCCAATATTGCCGCGACCCCCGCAGCGGCGGCCGGGGCATCTATCTGGTCTTCTGGTTCGGCCCGGACCTGGCCCTCAAGCCGCGCCCCGACGGCGCTTGCAAGCCCGCGACACCCGAAGAGCTACGCCGTGCGCTCATCGAAACCATGCCGGCCGCGCACCGCGACCTGATCGCGGTCCACATCCTCGACCTGTCGAGGCCGTGACCAAGCGAGCGGCACCGCAAAGTGCAAAGGGCCACTTACTGCGACCCAGCCCCCCACATCCCGAAGGTCACTGCTCTACCGGGGCTCGTAGGAGGGAGAGATGATCCGCGACGCATTGATGGTAGTAGAGCGGTCGAAGGTGCCTTCGGCAAGAAGTCGCTCCCTTGCCGAAGGCTGAGCTACAGGGGCTTCCGCCGTGGAACCGCTTCTAGCGGCACCAGAGGCTCCAGCTCTTCCTGCTCCAGGAACGCTGCACGGTCGGACTGTAGAAAGGCGGCAAGGGAGAAGGTCGCGCTATCCTTGGGAACGTCGCGCAGATGACGTCCCGACGGAGGACCGGGCGTCCCATGCTGACGTGCCAGGTCGGGTGTCATCAAGTGCAGCCGGAGCGGCCGGCCGATTTCCGCCAAGGCGCGTTCTATCCGCCGGGCGATGCGCAGGCCGCCGACGTCGATGTCTCCCCAGTGGTAGACGAGGCAGTCCGTCGCACCGGCGATGGCACGCAGGGCCTCCAACGTCGCCGTCGAGGGGAAGCCGCCGGTATAGATAGCCACCGCGTCCGGCGGCAGCGCCTGGCGCACCTGCAGGACGAAGCTAGCCATGTTCTCGATGGTCATGACCCAGGCGAGGCGCCGGCCTGGGCGCAGCAACGGCGCCATCTCCGGCGCCACGCCAAGGTATGGGGCCGTCGGCAGGTCTTGGTCGCAATAGGTCAACGGGCCGGCGACAAGGCACGGCTGCGGTAGCCGCTGGACGCCGAAGCTTTCGATGACGTCCCAGTTTTCCATGTCCGGCGGCAAATCCGTCGCGCGCCGGAGGACCTCACCCACCCTCCCCAGGTTTCGCGACACCTGCTTGCTGTCACCCAGGACGCGGCGCGAGAACGTGCGGACGTCCAGGCCTTCATGGTCGCCGGAGAGGAGCGCCGCGGCGGCCCGGAAAACCGCGGCTGTAGTCGCCATGTCTTCCGGCCCCACGTCCCGCAGGACATTGCGGTTGGCGCCCCAGCCCGCCAGCACCTCCTCCAAGATCGGGCGCAATGGGTCTGGCAGCTCCGCGAAAAGGGGCCGCAGCACATGCGCCGCCCGGTCCGCCCGGGTCGCTGGGGGTGTCCGGCCGAGAAAGTCGTATAGCTTGGCCGCATCCTTCAGAACCACACGCTCAATGGCATGGCTCGACTCATAGCGGCCCATCACCAGCTCGACAGCGCCGGCCCGGTGGGCCGCCGTCAGGCGCTCTCGCAGGTCTTCCAGGTCGTCCGCCAACAACGACCGTTCCGGCAGCCGTTCCCCGACCTTTTTGACCCGCTCGGGCTGCTTCTCGATGCGGTCGAGCAGTTTGTTCAGAATTGCATCGGCGACGCGGCGCCCGTCACTCGGCCTCGGCAAGGGGCAGTTCCTCCTGGATCATCTTGCGATAGCCGTCGACGCCGATATGGTCCGGGTTGTGCCGGGCCAACTCCTGGCGCGCCCGCTCCTTCGGGAACTCCGAATAGACGTGCAGCGTCCGCGTCGCCACGTCCTTGTTCACGGAAACGATCGTGTCTATGACCTCCGTAAAGGTCGGCCGCTTGTCCTCCGGTGCGGCGATCAGCAACTGCAGGCCGAGCGTCTTGAAGAACTTGATCAGCTCCTGCGTGGTCGCGATGTCGAGCTTGTTGAAAGCCTCGTCGAACAGCACCAACCCCATGCCGCTGCCCACCTCCTGCGCACTCCCGCCGGGATAGTAGGCCAGCGCCATGGACGCCGCGATGGCGACATAGAACGGCGCCTGCCCCTCGCCGCCAGAGCCGACGGCGGCGCGGCCGCTCAGGCTCACGGCGCCCCTCTTCCGAAGGGCGTCCTCGTCCCACTCCGCGTCGTCGTCCGGGGCCTCCTCGGAGGCCGGAAGCATGACCAGGTCAAAGCTGTAGTAGTTCCGGTAGTCCTCGAGGCCCTGGCCCTCGGTATTTTCCAGAAAGGTCTCCAGTTCTTCCAAGGCCGCCTGCAACGCTGGTGTGTCGGAACGCCCTTCGACGATGGCCTGGGCAGCCTCGGGGTTCTCGCCCACCTCCACGGCCAGACGCCGCACCTGATCGAAGGCAGGATCAGTGCGCCGCCGGAAGCTGTAGATCTGACCGGTGAACTTGTGCCTCGCCAGTTGGCGGTTGAGCATGCGCAACTGCCGGTCCAGCCCCTGGAACTTGGCATTGAGGCGGGTCAGCAGGTCTTCCTTGATGG
>CAZFRK010000136.1:0-7993 GCA_964521375.1 uncultured Rhodobacterales bacterium | reverse complement strand
AGATCTCCCGCGTCCTCTGCGACGCCCGCATCCTCAACATCTTCGAGGGCGCCGCAGAGATCCAGGCCCAGGTCATCGCCCGCGGCCTGCTGACCCGATAAGCGTCCCGAAAAGACGCGCCGTTCCGGTCGGACGCATCCGGAACGGTCCCGTCGCAGGCCATGGCGGCGGGAAGACAAGCCCCCTGGAGACTTCGGTCTCCGGGGGGCTTTCAATTTGGACAAGAGTCAACGCGGCCCCTTCGTTCAGCGTTTTTTGGTTGTATGATGAACAACCGCTCAATCAGGAGGGATGAAGGCATGCCGCGCCACTCCGCCGCCCGGACCGCCCTGGGCATCGCCCTGGCCTACCTGCTCGTGGCCGGTGTCCTGTTCCTGGGCGTCAACCCGGCCCTTCTACAGGCCCTTGAGAGCGCGACGACGACCAGGATCCCGCACATCGTGCTCGACGGCAGCTTGGTCTTTCTGTCCGCCTGCCTCATCTTCGTCCTGGTCCATGTGGCCCAGACGCGCCAGAGCCGCGTCCATGACGCGCACTTGCGCGTCGAACAGGACCTCAACGGCGTCCTGGAAAGCGTCAGCGACGCCGCCTGGACGATCGCCCTGCCGTCCCGTCACATCACCTGGCGCGGTCGCTGGCGGGACCTGACCGGCCATCCGCCCGACGCCTTGCCGACGGTCGACGACTGGCTGGAACGGATACACCCGGACGACCGCCGGGGCATGGAACGCCGCCTCGACACGCTGATCGGCGGCGCCGAGCGCGCCTTGGTCTATGAGCACCGCCTGTGCGCGGCGGACGGGTCGTGGCTGTGGGTGCGTGCCCAGGCGCGCGCCATCCCGTCGGGGGATGATGGCGGCGATCGCCCCGACGTGCGCGTGATCGTCGGCACCTACACCGACCTCACCGCCGCCCGTCGCCAGGAAGAGCGCCTGTCCGTCCTGGCCCACGATCTGGCGGAAGTGCGCGGCGACCTCGAGTCCCTGGCCTCGGCGGCGGCTCACGACCTGCGCCAGCCGGTGCGCGAGGTGGTGTCCTACGGGCAACTCCTGCGCCGCCGCCTGGGCGACGACCAGGACCCCGACACCGCCGAGTATCTGGCCTATATGATCAAGGCGGCGCGCCACCTGGACGGGCTGCTCAACGGCTTGGCCCAGGCCGTGGCGACCACCCGCGCCCCAGTCTCCTTCGCCCCGGTCGACCTCAAGGCCCTGCTGTCGGAGCGCGTCAGGGCGCAATCCTCGGCCCTGGAGGCCGCCAAGGGCACGGCCCAGGTCGGCGACCTGCCGGTGATTCTGGGTGGCTACGACCAACTGACGCTGCTGTTCGATTCCCTGCTGTCCAACGCCATCAAGTTCCGGCATGCCGACCGCCCCCTCAAGGTCGAGGTCGAGGCCGACCGGGACGGTCCCTGGTGGCGCGTCATCGTCGCCGACAACGGTATCGGCCTGCCCCCGACCCAGGCGGAGAAGGCGTTTCAATCCTTCCGCCGCCTGCACGGGCGCGGCCAGTACGACGGCGCGGGCATGGGGTTGGCCGTCTGCCGCAGCATCGCCGCCCACCACGGCGGCAGCATCGCGGTGGAGGGATCCGGCGAGGACGGCGCGCGGATGGTCGTCCGCCTGCCCGCCATGCCGACGGCGGACGGCGGCGCCTTGATCAATTGACGATCGGGTCGGCGTCCGGTCGTCCGCGGCGGATCGCGGACGTCCCCCCGTCCGTTCTACGCCTCGACCACCATGGACGGCACCGACCGGCGCGGGGTGTGCGGCGACGGCGCCTTCACATAGCCGAGCCGGGCCAGCATCTGGACGCCGCGTCCGTCTGGCCCCAGAAGCTCCTGCAAGGCGGCCCGCTGCGCGTCCTGCGCCGGGACCTCCTGAAGCGCCTGGGACATGGGATGGAGGGCGATACCGGCGGCGGCGGCGGCCAGATCCAGGCGCATATAGGCCCGCCCGGCGGCCACCTGGTCGAGGCGGTCGTTGCCCGGCGTGGTCAGCCACACGAAGGCCGTCGCCGTTTCCGCCCATGCCTTCATCTGATGGATGCTCGACCGGGTCATGAAGGAGTCCGGGTCGGCGAAGGACTCGCGCCCGAACAGCAAATCCGTCACCCAGCCCGCGACCCCGGGCAGGGGCACGATGCCGTCGCGATGGGCGGCGACGTCCGACGGCTTCAGGCGCATGACGCGGGCCAGCTCGTCCAGCGCCGCCGGATCCCGCATCTCCGCCTGCATGCCTTCCAGGACCAGGGCGCGCAGCCGCTCCATGGCCGGACCACGATCGACGAATCCGGCCTCCACGCCCGCCACCGGAGCGACGGCGGCGGCCAGTCGGCGGCGCTCGTCCTCGGCGATGGCCTGACCGGTGAAGGAGGTCTTGCTCGACCGCCGGTTCAGGGCCTGGGCGAAGAGGCGCGACGGGCGCGGGGCGGGAAGCGCCTTCAGCACGAGTCGGGCGACCGGGCGGTCCAGCATGGAATCGGGGGTGGTGAACTCGCCCTTGGGGAACAAGGTCACGTCGCAATCGAAGCCCTCGGCCTCGGCGGCGAGGACGAACAGTTCCAGGAAGGCGCCCTGGCTGATGACCGTCTGGCGGGCCTCCGGGTCGGTGGCGCGATGCAGGCGCCCGGGGTCCACATGGAGGAGGACGGTCTCCTCGCCCTCCAGCACCAGACGCCAGGGTTGCAGGTTGTGCGAGGACGGCGCCAGACGCGCCCAGCCGATCAGGCGTTGCCGCGCGTCGGCCAACGGCGGCGGCCCGTCCCAGGCGGCGTAGGCCGCCGAGGTATCGCCGCAGCCGCCCAGCAGGGCACTCCCGCAGACGGTCGCCCCCAGCGCCGCCGCCCCACGTCGCAGGGCGCCGCGCCGCGTCACGCCGTCGTCAGTCATGGGACCCTCCATGGGCGCCGTTGGCGACGGTCTCCTCCGCTTGCAGGCGATAGCCGACCCCCGGCTCGGTGACGATCATGTGCGGACGCGACGGATCGGCCTCCAGCTTTTGGCGCAACTGGCCGATATAGACGCGCAAGTACTGGGTTTCCTCCACATAGGCGTCGCCCCAGATCTGGCGCAGCAGTTGCTGATGGGTCATGACCTTGCCGGGATGGGAGACGAGAACGCGCAAGACGTCGTACTCCTTCTTCGACAGCTTGACCGCCGTCCCCTGGCGGGTGACGAGGCGCTTGGCGAGGTCGACCTCGACGCCGCCGACGGCCCGCACCACCGGCGGCTCGTCGTTGCCGGACGACCGCTCGCGATGTCGCAGGGCCGTTCGCATGCGGGCCATCAACTCGCCCATGCCGAAGGGCTTGGTGATGTAATCGTCGGCGCCGCGATCCAGGGCCTCGATCTTATCAGATTCGTCGGCCCGAATGGAGAGAACGATGATCGGCACCTCCGACCATTCGCGAACCCGCGAGATGACCTCCAGGCCGTCCATGTCCGGCAGGCCCAGGTCCAGGACGACCACGTCGGGCTGCTGGACGGTCAGGACGCGCACCGCCTCGCCGCCGGTTCCGGCCTCGGCGACCTCGTAGTCGTGCGCGGTCAGCGAGGCCCGCAGGAAGCGCCGGATCTGGGGCTCGTCGTCGACGATGAGAATCTTCGCGCCCGCGGTATTAGGCATGGTCGGTCCCCTCGGTCTCGAAGTCGTCAGGCAGCCGGGCCGTCGGCAGCCGGACCCGGAAGGTGGTGCCTTTCCCCAGCCCCTCGCTGTCCAGTTCCACCGTCCCGCCGTGGGTTTCGACGATTCCCTTGCAGATGGCAAGACCCAGGCCGGTTCCGGCGACAACCGAATCCTTGGCGTAGACGCGGAAGAACTTATCGAAGACGTGGGCGTGGTCCTCGGGCGCGATGCCGACGCCCTGGTCGCGCACCTCGATACAGGTGTGGTCGCCACGCTGATAGCCGCGCACCGTCACCACCGACCCCCAGGGCGAATATTTGACCGCGTTGTCGAGCAGGTTGGTCAGGACGTTTTCCATCAGCACGAAGTCGACATAGAGCGGCGGCAGCAGCGGCGCGATCTCGGTGACGACGCTGTAGCCGTCCATGCGCCGTTCCACCCGCTCCAGGGTGGTGCCGACCAGATCGTCGACGTCTATCCACTGGCGTTTGGGGACGATGGCGCCGCTTTCCAGACGCGTCATCTGCAAGAGGTTGCCGACGAAGCGGTTGAGGCGCTCGGCCTCCTCCAGGATGGTGCGCAGGAGGTCGTCGCGCACCGCCTCGTCGTAGCCCTTGCCGAAGGACAGCAGGCTGGTCGCCGACCCGATGATGGAGGCCAGCGGCGTCCGCAGGTCGTGGGAAATGGACGACAGGAGGGCGGCGCGCAGCGATTCGGTCTGGGCGGTGAAGCGGGCGCTTTCGATCTCGCGGGTCAGCATCATGCGTTCGATGGCGACGGCGGCGATGCCGCAGAGGGAGTCCAGGCGGCGGCGGAACTGCGGGGTCGCCAGCACCTCCTGGTCGGGCCCTTGCAGCACCACCGCCCCGACCGTGCCATCCGGCGTCCGCAGCGGCCAGATCAGGCAGCCGACCTTTTCATAGGTGCCGGTCCCGAAGCCCGCCGGGAGACCGTGGTCGTAGACCCACTGGGCGGCCTCCAGGCAGACGCCTTCCAGGGGTCGCCCCCGCGGATGGACCAGGTCCAGCGACCGGGCCTCCGCCGTCGCCCCGCCGCCGCCGGGCAGGAAGAGGGCCGAGGAGACCGACAGGATCTCGTCGAGTTGCCGGACCACGGCGCGCAGCACGTCGTCGGCCGAGGGCGCGCTGGCGACCTCGCGGGCCAGGCGGAACAGGGCCGCCGTATTGCGTTCCCGGCGCCGCGCCATGGTCGCCTGGTCGTGCAACCGTCCCGCCAGGTTCGACGTCACCCCCGCCATGACCACGAAGACCGACAGCAGGAGGACGTTCTCCGGGGACTGGACGATGAAATCCAGGCGCGGCGGGATGAAAAAGAAGTTGAACAGGACGATGCCGAGGACCGAGGCGAAGAGCGCGGCGGCGAACCCGAAGGCGGTGGCCGAATAGATCACCGCCATCAGCATGACGATGGACAAGGTCTCCGGCGGCACCAGCGGCTGGGCGAGGCGGATGCACCCGGCGGCGATGAAGGTGGCGGCGGCGCTGACCAGATATTCGTGGAACCAGGGGCGGCGTTCGTCGATGCGCCAGGTGATGCTGGTGCGCTCCACCGCCACGTCGGCCTCGCCGACCATATGGACCCCGACGTCGCTGGCCACCTCGATCAGGCGGTCGGTCAGCGAGCGGGTGAACAGCCGCCGCAGGCCGCGCACGCCGGGGCGTCCCAGGACGATGTCGGTCACGCGGTTGGCCTGACAGTATTCCATGATGCCGTCGACGGCGTCGTCGGCGCCGCCGAAGGTGAGGATCTCCGCGCCCAGGCTTTCGGCCTGCCGCAGGGCCTCCTGCACGGCGGGCGTGCCACCCCGCCGCAGGCTCTTGTCGCCGCCGGAGTCGCCGTAGGCGACGCTCCACGGGGCGTGGGCGCTCTCGGCCAGCCGGTGCCCGGCGCGGATGATATGGTCGGGGGCGCCGGAGCGCGTCAGAAGCACCAGCACCCGGCCCGGCACCTCGGGAATGGCGGGCAAGGCGTCGGAGGCGGAATCGGGCACCGATATCCCGTGCTTGCGCCGCGCCAGCCCCAAGGCCACGTCGCGCAGTAGGCCCAGCGCCTCCATGGTGTAAAGGCTTTCGGAGCCGCGCCGCAGGACCGGGTCCCCGGCGGCATGGCGCTCGATCAGGTGGGCGGGCGGGATGTCGGCCAGTTCCAGAACGTCGGCCCGCTCGATGATGGTGTCGGGCAAGAGGTTGCGCGGCAACATGCCGGTCAGGCGCAGGACCAGGTCGCGGGTCGCCGCCAGCTGGGTCACGCTGACAGCCGCGTAAACATCGACGCCGCGCGACAGCAGTTCCTCGACGTCGCCCAGGCGCTTGCTGTGGCGGGCGTCCGCCGGATTGGGCTCGGCCAGATCCTCGACCATCACCACGGCGGGATCGCACGTCAGGGCTTCGTCGATGTCCGAGGCGATGACCAGTTGGCCCTGGTGCCCGCCGCCCTGGCGGGCATCGCGCAGGCGCCGTTCGCGATCGAAACTGATGGCGGTGCCGAGGACGGCGATGCAGGCGTCGCCCAGATCGTCGCGCTGATGCAGGACGGCGCTGAGGATCATCGAGGCGCTGGCGACCCCGGGGACCAACCCCATGGACAGGACGAGGCGCCCGGTCTTGGGCGCCGTGTCGGTCTCGTCGGAGCGCGCGGAAGACTTGGTCGGCGGCATTTCGGCCTCGTCATGGGGCGCCTTATCCTGCCTGGATTGCCCGGTCATGTCTCCCCTCCCGCGCGCTCCGGCGGTCCCTCCGGGTCCACCCAGGCCGACGGCACCTCCGCCGTCAGGCCGTGACCGCCGGAGGCCGCCGCCGCCGTGCCGACGCCGTCGACCGCCTCCACGGAGACGTCGGCCAGCAACGGCAGATGGTCCGACGCCATGCGCGACACCGGACTGACATGCGCCCAGGCCCGCGTCAGGGCGGCGCGCGGATAGGCCAGGACGCGGTCCAACGACAATAGGGGAAAGGCGGCGGGAAAGGTCGGCACGGTGAAGCGGCGCCGGGCGTTGCGGGCGCCGAGCCGCCGCAGGGTCGCCAGATCCGGCCACCAGGAATTGAAGTCGCCCATCAACAGGGTCGGCATATCGGGGCGCGCCCGCAGCAGGTCCATGAGGATGGCGTATTGGCTGCGTCGTTCGGCGCGGCGCAGCCCCAGATGGGTGACGATGACCCGCAGCGGGTGGCCGCGGATGTCCACCTCGGCGTCGATGGCGCCGCGCGGTTCGAAGTCGCCGACGGCCAGATCCACCAGCCGCGAGGCGGTCACCGGCCAGCGGCTCAGCAGGGCGTTGCCGTACCGGCTGTCCTTGAGGATCACGTTCGGTCCCTGGACCCCGAAAAAGCCGGTCGCCGTCTCGAAATAGTCGAACTGGTCGGTGACACCCAGCAGGTCGGGATGGTGGCGGACTTCCTGCAAACCCAGGATGTCGGCCTCCATCTCCTTCAGGACGGCGGCGATGCGCGGCGGGTCGTAACGCCGATCCAGCCCCACCGCGCCGTGGATGTTGTAGGTCCCGACGCGGATGCGCATCAGGTCGCCTCCTCCCCACGCGTCCGCCCGCCGGATCGGTCCCGCCGCGGACGGACCGTCAGGCGTTGCAGGCCGACGCTGACGCCCAGCCACACGGCCAGCAGAGCGCCCAGCCCCAGGATGTCGAGCCATCCCGGCGACGACAGAAGGTCGGCGATTTGGGTGCCAAAGATGGTCATGACGGCGATCCCCGGCGTCATGCCGACCAGCGTGCCGATCAGGAAGTCGCTCCACCGCACATGACTGGCCCCGGCGATGAGGTTGATGACCGTGAAGGGGGCCACGGGCGCCACCCGCAGGAAGACGACGGTCGGGATGCCGTGCCGCCCCATGCGCCGCGACAGGCGGTTGACCCGCCGTCCGGCGTAGCGGCGCAACAGGTCCTTGCCCAAGAGGTTGCCCACGCCATAGGCGGCGAAGGCCGACAGCAACGACCCGGCCAGGGCGTAGCCCAACCCCTGGAGCGGCCCGAAGACCATGCCGGTCCCGGCGATCAGAACGGTGATGGGGAACACCACCAGCCCCAGCCCGACATAGAGGCCCAGGACCACGAAGGGGGCCCAGGGCGTCGCCTCGACGGCGGAAATCCAGCCCTCGATCTTGGACGGCGTGACCCATTCGCCGAGCGGCGAATAGCGCCACAGGGCGGTGACGCCGCCGATCAGCACGATTAGCGCCAGGGCCAGAAGCAACCGCCGCGTCAACGTCTTGCGGTGAATGCGCAGGGTCGGGGCGCCTTCGGCCAGCAGCAGCTTGTCCAGGTCCAGCGGGCGCTCCGGATCGCCGACGCGCAGGAGCGGCTCGATGGTCGAGACCTCGCGCGGGGCGAC
>CAZFRK010000135.1:0-8010 GCA_964521375.1 uncultured Rhodobacterales bacterium | reverse complement strand
GCCCAACGTGGCCGGACTGGCCGGGCCCTTCGGCTGCCTGAACAAGGCGCGCTACGGCATCGCTTGGGGCGCCGTCGGCGCCGCCGAGTTCTGCTGGCACGCCGCCCGCCAGTACACCCTGGACCGCAAGCAGTTCGGGCGTCCGCTGGCCCAGACCCAGTTAATCCAGAAGAAGCTGGCCGACATGCAGACGGAAATCACCCTGGCCCTTCAGGCCGCCCTGCGCGTCGGACGGCTGATGGACGAAGGCACCTGGGCGCCGGAAGCCGTCTCGATGATCAAGCGCAACAACGTGGGCAAGTCCCTGGACATCGCCCGCATGGCGCGCGACATGCACGGCGGCAACGGCATCTCCGACGAATTCCACGTCATCCGCCACATGGTCAATCTGGAAACCGTCAACACCTACGAGGGCACCCACGACATCCACGCCCTGATCCTGGGCCGCGCCCAGACGGGCCTTCAGGCCTTCACGGGGTAACGCCCATGGCCGGGCCGCTGTCGCATCTTCGCGTCCTGGACCTGTCGCGGGTCCTGGCCGGTCCCTGGTCGAGCCAGCTCCTGGCCGACCTGGGGGCCGAGGTCATCAAGATCGAGCGCCCCGGCGGCGGCGACGACACCCGCGGCTGGGGACCGCCCTGGCTGGCTCCCAAAGACGGGGGCGAACCAGACGGCCAAGGCGCCGCGGACGAGCGCGGGGAAAGCGCCTACTTCCTGTCGTGCAATCGCGGCAAGCGGTCGGTGGCCGTCGACATGGCGACCGCCGAGGGCCAGGCCATCATCCACGACCTTGCGGCCCGCAGCGACGTGGTGCTGGAAAACTTCAAGGTCGGCGGCCTGAAGAAATACGGCCTGGATTACGACAGCCTGAAGGCGGTCAAGCCCGACCTCGTCTATTGCTCCATCACCGGCTTCGGCCAGGACGGCCCCTATGCCAAGCGCGCGGGTTACGACGTCATGATCCAGGCCATGGGCGGCCTGATGAGCCTGACCGGCGAGCCGGACGGCATGCCCATGAAGGCCGGGGTGGCCTTCATCGACCTCTTCACCGGCCTCTACGCCACGGTGGCGATCCTCGCCGCCCTGGCCCACCGCGACCGCACCGGCGAAGGCCAGCACGTGGACATGGCCCTGCTCGACGTGCAGGTCGCCGTCCTCGCCAACCAGGGCATGAACTATCTGGTCAGCGGCACGCCGCCCAAGCGCCACGGCAACGCCCATCCCAATATCGTGCCCTACCAGGCCTTCGCCACCCAGGACGGCCACATGATCCTGGCGGTCGGCAACGACGGCCAGTTCGCCCGTTTCTGCGCCCTGGCCGGACGCCCGGAGGTCGGCGCCGACAGCCGTTTCGCCACCAATCCGGCGCGCGTCGCCCATCGCGCCGACCTGGTGCCCATCGTCGCCGACATCATGGCGCGCCGGACCACCGCCGACTGGGTCGCCGCGCTTGAGGCCGAAGGCATCCCCTGCGGCCCCATCAATACCTTGGATCAGGTCTTCGCCGACCCCCAGGTCCGCCATCGCGGCCTGCGCCACACCCTGCCGCACCCGACGGCGGGCAGCGTCGACGTGGTGCGCTGCCCCATCCGCTATTCCGACGCCGCCTCTCAGACGGAGGTGCCGCCGCCGCTGCTCGGCCAGCATACGGCCCAGGTCCTGAGCGACCTTCTGGGCGTCACGGACGACCGGCTGCGGGATCTGGAGGCCGCCGGAATCGTCGCCGCGCCGCCGTTCGCATAAGGTGGTGACGCGTCAAGTGACGACGACGCCGCTACTTTACAGCGATTAGAATATTAAACGGTCCGACAACGGAACCGGAGCCGTCGCGCGCCCCCGCCAGACGCCTGACCTTTGTCCACTTTTTCCGCTGAACGCCCATTATTTAGGCGATACAGATGGTCGGTTCAAAAATTGCGCAAAGGCTGTCAAAAAAACTTGTGTTGAAAGTTTTAAACATCCATCCTGACGCGGACGAACGGTAATGACACCCGCCGGAGCCACCCTCCGCCCCGGCGCCTCGGCAATAACAAAGACCCGAGAGGCGAAATGTCTGGCACGGATGCGCTCGTTTCCTTTCACAACATCCAGAAGACCTATGACGGCGAGACCTTGGTCGTAAAAGACCTGAACCTCGCCATCGGTCGCGGCGAATTCCTGACCATGCTCGGCCCCTCGGGCTCGGGAAAGACGACCTCGCTGATGATGCTGGCCGGGTTCGAATCCCCGACCCACGGCGACATCCTTCTGGAAGGCCGCTCCTTGCGGAACATTCCGCCGCACCGCCGCGACATCGGCATGGTGTTCCAGAACTACGCCCTGTTCCCGCACATGACGGTCGCCGCCAACGTCGCCTTCCCGCTGAAGGTGCGGCGCGTGCCGAAAAGCGAGCAGGCCGCGGCGGTGAAGCGGGCGCTCGGCATGGTCAAGCTCGATGGCATGGACGACCGCCTGCCCGGCCAGTTGTCGGGCGGCCAGCAGCAGCGCGTGGCCCTGGCCCGCGCCCTGGTGTTCCAGCCCAAGCTGGTGCTGATGGACGAGCCGCTCGGCGCGCTGGACAAGCAGCTGCGCGAGCACATGCAGATGGAAATCAAGCACATCCACGAAAGCCTGGGGATCACGGTCGTCTATGTGACGCACGACCAGTCCGAGGCCCTGACCATGTCCGACCGCATCGCCGTCTTCAACGACGGCGTCATCCAGCAGTTGGACACGCCGACGGGCCTCTACGAACTGCCGCGCAACAGCTTCGTCGCCCACTTCATCGGCGAGAACAACATCCTGCACGGCACCGTCACCGACCGGGACGCCGAAACCTGCGCCGTCACCCTGGACGACGGCTCGATCATCCGGGGCCGCGCCATCAACGTCGGCGAAACCGGCACCCGCACCAGCCTGTCCTTCCGTCCCGAGAAGGTGCACCTGGAAGGTGCCGCCGGGATGGCCGCCGACTACCCCAACCGTCTCCGCGCCCGCGTGCTGGAGACGATCTACCACGGCGACCACACGCGCGTGCGCATGGCCGTCGCCGGGTCGGAAGACTTCACGGTCAAGATGCGCTACCGCGCCGACCGCCCCAATCCGCATGTGGGGGAGGAAATGTTCGTGACCTTCACGATCGAGGACTGTCTGGCCCTCGACCCGGTCAAGACGGACACACTCGCCGCCTGAGGATCAGAGCCACGAAAACGGAGAGAACCAGCATGGCACTGCGCACCACCCTCCTTACCGCCGCCGTGGCGGCCCTTGGCCTGACCGCCGTCTCGGCGGCCCAGGCCCGTGACCTGACCGTCGTTTCCTGGGGCGGCGCCTACCAGGACGCCCAGAAGGACGTCTTCTTCAAGCCCTTCGTCGCCGACACCGGCACTCCCCTGATCGACGAATCCTGGGACGGCGGCATCGGCGTCCTGCGCGCCCAGGTCGAAGGCGGCGCGGCCACCTGGGACGTGGTCCAGGTGGAATCCGAAGAGCTGGCGCTCGGCTGCGAGGAAGGCCTGTTCGAGGAACTCGACTGGGCCAAGCTGGGCGGCAAGGACCAGTTCATGCAGGCCGGTGTCAGCGATTGCGGCGTCGGCGCCATCGTCTACAACTTCGTCATCGGCTACGACAAGGATGTCCTGACCGATGGCCCGACGAGCTGGGCCGACTTCTTCGACACCAAGAAGTATCCGGGTAAGCGCGCCCTGCGCAACGGCCCCAAGACGACCCTGGAAGCGGCCCTGATGGCCGACGGCGTGAAGCCGTCCGAGGTCTATGAGATCCTGGCCACCGACGCCGGCGTCGACCGCGCCTTCGCCAAGCTCGACACCATCCGCGACGACCTGGTGTTCTGGAAGTCCGGTGCCCAGCCGCCGCAGCTCCTGGCCTCCAAGGAAGTGGTCATGACCTCGGTCTACAACGGTCGCGTCGACGCCGCCCGCCAGGAAGGCCACAACTTCGGCATCGTCTGGGACGGCAGCCTTTACACCGTCGACAGCTGGGTGATGCTGAAGGGCACGCCTAACATGGACGCCGCCTATTCCTTCCTGGAATACGCCTCGCGCGCCGACACCCAGGCCAAGTTGCCGATGAAGATCGCCTACGGCGTCACCAACCTGGGCGCCGAGATCCCCGCCGACCGTCTGGCCGACCTGCCGACGGCGCCGGAAAACATCGCCAACGCGGTCCACATCTCCGACGCCTTCTGGCTGGAGAACATCGACCGCCTGACCCAGCGGTTCAACAAGTGGGCCGCCAAGCAGTAAGCGGCTGACGACCGTCCGGGGCGGCCCCGCCGCTCAGGCCGCCGCCCCGGACGGCGTTTCCGTTCCCGACCTTCTCCCTTCCGCCCCGTTTCCGGCCCTGGACGACGCCCCATGACCGATACCGCCGCCACCGCCGCGTCGGCTCCGGACGCCCTGTCCGAGCGTGAGGAACGCGCCCTTCTGAAAGCCCGCCTGCGCCGCGCCGAGCGTATGAAGCGCTACAAGGCGTTCGGCCTGATCGCGCCGCTGTTCCTCTTCCTGCTGGTCACCTTCCTGGTGCCCATCGGCGAGATGCTCACCCGCTCCGTCCACGACACGGAACTGCCGGAGGTGTGGCCGCGCGTCACCGCCGCCATGGAGGGCTGGACCGACCACGCCCGGTCGCCCGACGAACCGATATTCGCCGCCCTGGCCGAGGACCTGAAGGCGTCCTACGCCGACCGCACGGCGGCCACCGCGGCGCGCCGCCTGAACTACGCCATCGACGCCGGGCGCACCCTGGTCTTCACCTCCGCCCGCGCCCTGAAGCGCGTCGAGACCACGCCCGAGGGCGGCTGGAAACAGGCCCTGATCGACATCGACGCCCGCTGGGACGACGTCGAGACGTGGAACGCCATCGACCAGGCGAGCGGCCCCCTGACCTCCTTCTTCCTGTTGCAGGCCGTCGACCTCAAGAAGACCGCCGCCGGGGACATCGTCTCGGTCAACGAGAACAACGCCGTCTTCATCGACATCCTTCAACGGACCTTCGTCGTCAGCTTCTCCGTCACCGTCCTGTGCGTCGTCCTGGCCTTTCCGGTGGCCTATCTGCTGGCCAACCTGCCGCCCAAATACGCCAACCTGATGATGATCCTGGTGTTGCTGCCCTTCTGGACCTCGCTCCTGGTGCGCACGGCGTCGTGGGTGGTGCTGTTGCAGGAACACGGGCTGGTCAACGACGCGCTCCTGTGGCTGGGCGTGATCGACGAGCCCTTGCGCATGATCTATAACCGCGTCGGCGTCTATATCGCCATGACGCACATCCTGCTGCCCTTCATGATCCTGCCCCTCTACAGCGTCATGAAGGGGATCAGTCCGCGGTTCATGCGCGCCGCCGTGTCGCTGGGCGCCAGCCCGACCGAGGCCTTCATCCGCGTCTATCTGCCGCTGACGGTGTCGGGCATCGCCGCCGGGACCCTGCTGGTCTTCATCCTGGCGCTCGGCTACTACATCACCCCGGCCCTGGTGGGCGGCGCCGCCGACCAGATGATCAGCTACTTCATCGCCTTTTATACCTCGGACACCGTCAACTGGGGCATGGCCGCGGCGCTGGGGTCTGTCCTGCTGGCCGCCACGCTGATCCTCTATGGCGTCTACAACCGCCTCGTCGGCATCAACAACATGAAGCTGGGCTGAGGGAGGCCGGACCATGCAAGCGACCCACACCCGCACCAAGTCCGAGATCTTCTGGCTGGTCCTGCTCTATGGCGGCAGCGCCCTGGTCCTGTTCTTCCTGATGGCGCCGATCCTGGCCATCGTCCCGCTGTCCTTCAACGGCGGCAGCTTCCTGACCTATCCGCTGCAAGGGCTGTCCCTGCAATGGTATCAGGAGTTCTTCACCGACCCCGATTGGACGCGGGCGCTGAAGAACAGCTTCATCGTCGGCTCCGCCTCGGCGGTCATCGCCATCGTCCTGGGCACCCTGGCGTCGCTGGGTCTGACCTCGACCGAGTTCCGAGGCAAGGGCATCATCATGGCGGTCCTGCTGTCGCCGATGATCGTGCCGCTGGTCATCACCGGCGTCGGCTTCTATTTCTTCTTCGCGCCGCTGGGCCTGACGGCCAGCTACACCGGCCTGATCCTGGCCCATACGGCGCTGGCCACCCCCTTCGTGGTGATCACCGTGACGGCGACCCTGCAAGGCTTCGACCACAATCTGGTGCGCGCCTCGGCCAGCCTGGGGGCCAGCCCGGTGACCACCTTTTTCCAAGTGATCCTGCCGCTGATCGCCCCCGGCGTCGCCTCGGGCGGGCTGTTCGCCTTCGCCACCAGCTTCGACGAGGTGGTGGTGGTCCTGATGGTCGCCGGGCCGGAACAGCGCACCCTGCCGCGCGAGATGTTCTCGGGCATCCGCGAGAACATCAGCCCCACCATCACCGCCGTCGCGACGGTCATGATCCTGGTGTCGGTGGTCCTACTGGTGACGCTGGAGATGCTGCGACGACGCAACGAACGGCTGCGCGGCGGCAAGGGCTGACACCCCCCTCGCCCAACCTCGCCGCGCCTGGCCGCGCCCCCGGAGGCGGTCGCGGACGGTCAGAGGTAGGGCGGCGTGCAGGCGGAAATGATCAGGCAGGGGGCATCGAAGGGATTGCGGAAGCGATGCGGCACGCGGCTGTCGAACAGGTAGCTTTCCCCCGGGCCAAGGATATTCTTGTCCTCGCCGACGGTCAGTTCGATGCGCCCTTCGATGACGATGCCGCCTTCGCTCGAGTCGTGCTGCAACATGCTGCGCCCGGTATCGGCCCCCGGCGCGTAGGTCTCGCGCAGGATCTGGAGGCCGTGCTTGCGGGCGTTGCCGACCTGCTGGAAGGCGATGGCACCGGCGGCCTTGCGGCTGGTTTCGTTGACGATGTCGATCAGGTCCTCGGGCCGGAAGACGATCTGGTCCGGTTCCGGGATCTCCATGCTGAAGAAGTCGGACAGGGTCATGGGAATGCCCTGCAAGACCCGACGCAGGGAGGCCACCGACGGACTGCTGCGGTTCTGCTCGATCAGCGAGACGGTGCCGTTCGTCACCCCCGCGCGGCGGGCCAGTTCCCGTTGGGAAAGCCCCGCCGCCTCGCGAACTTGGCGCAGTCGGGAGCCGAGGTCGAAGTCCATGCGTTCCGTCCGTGATGTAATCGCCTGTCGAATATTTTAGGGCACCCGCCTCGGCGGCACACCCCCCTTTTTTCATAGTTTTCCGACAGGACCGTCCCCGTTCCCCCGCACATGGAATGAGGCTTGTTTAATTTTTTAAACGTCCGTAGTCTCATGGGATGGCCTGCGACGCCCCTCTCACCACGACGGAGACTGATTGCCATGGATTTCCTGAAGGACGCGGCCCTGGGCCGGACCCTCGCCTACATCGACGGTGCCTGGGCGGCGGCTGACAGCGGCGAAACCTTCGCCGTCACCAACCCGGCCACCGGCGCCCACTTGGCCGACGTGCCCGACATGGGCGCCTCGGAGACCCGCCGCGCCATCGCCGCCGCCGACGCGGCGCTGCCCGCCTGGCGCGCCTTGACCGCCAAGGAGCGCGCCGCCGTCCTGCGCCGCTGGTACACCCTGATCCTGGAGGCCCAGGAAGACCTGGCCCAGTTGATGACCGCCGAACAGGGCAAGCCGCTGGCCGAGGCGCGCGGCGAGGTCGTCTACGGCGCCAACTTCATCGAGTGGTTCGCCGAGGAAGCCAAGCGCGTCTACGGCGACACCATCCCCAGCCACAAGGCCGACGCCCGCATCGTCGTCCTGAAACAGCCCATCGGCGTGGTCGGCGCCATCACGCCGTGGAACTTCCCCAACGCCATGATCACCCGCAAGGTGGCCCCGGCGCTGGCGGCGGGTTGCACGGTGGTGGTCAAGCCCGCCGAGGACACCCCCCTGTCGGCCCTGGCCCTGGCCGAACTGGCCGAGCGCGCGGGCATGCCCAAGGGCGTCTTCAACATCGTCACCGCCGCCCACGGCGCGGCGGTGGGCGGCGAGCTGACCGGCAACCCGACGGTGCGCAAGATCTCCTTCACCG